>JAJTBN010000145.1 GCA_021286895.1 Bacteroidota bacterium
ATCGCTTGAAATTCTTTATCCGTGGCTTATACAGGGACTCTCGCAGGGAACCCGCGTCGAATATTACCTTGAGGTAACCGATAACTCCGGGAAAACTGCAAAGACCGACACGCGCTTTATTATTTACAACACAACGGCATCATACTTGAAAAATACGGAGAACAGTACCAAGAATATAAAATCCGACCTTAAAACTCTTCTCGAAAATGTAGAAAAAATGCAGAACGACATAAGGGACATAAGGAACAACCCTGATGAACATGCCGTGAACGAGCAGAGGAAGAAAGACCTCCAGACAAAGGTAGATAACATACAGAAAAATCTCGACGCGGTTCAGAACAAGATTGACCAGACAATGAATGAATTGAAGCAAAATCCGGTTCTGAGCGACAAGACCCTTGAGCAGTTTATGAAACTGCAGGAATTGTTCAACAAAATAAACACTCCTGAATTCAGAGAAATGCTGAAGAAACTTCAGGAAGCGTTGAAGAAGAACACGGAACAGTTCAAGATGGACCTGAACAATATGAAGTTCGACGAAGAAGCCTTCAGAAAGCAGTTGGAACAGGTGATGGAACTGATGAAGAAGATTGAAAACCTTCAGAAGATGGGAGAACTCACGCAGAAACTTGACGACATGACGAAGAAGCAGGATGAATTAAGAAGAGAAACGGAACAGACGCAAAAGAACAACGACAGCAGGTTGAACACTCTTGCCGAAAAACAATCCGAGGTTAAGGAGGATTTCAGCAAGTTCAAGGAAGACCTGAAGAATCTCATTGATAATATGCAGAATACAAAGAATGAAATGGATACAAAGAGCCTTGAGAATCTGCTTAAGAAAATGAGAGACAAACAAACCGAAAACAAGATGCAGAAGTCGTCCAGCGAACTTTTCAAAGGACAGAAGGAACAGTCGGAAGAAACGCAGAAAGACATTTCCGAGGACATGAATGAGTTCAACGAGGAGATGCAGAACAATCTTGAAAGCGCGATGAACAACATGGACATGAACAAGAAGATGATGGATAAAATGAAGGGAATAAAAAAGAATCTGGAGGAACTCGCGGAGAAAGAGCAGGATTTAAAAGACGAAACGGGTAAACTCGGAAAAGAAGACAAAGAGGATTTCGGCAAATTATCAAAGGACCAGGGTTCATTAAAAAAAGACCTGACAGGGAATATAGAGGACCTGATGAACATGACGAAGGACGGCATGCAGATATCGCCGGAACTCGGCAAGGAACTCGGCAATTCGTTCAACAGCATGAACAAATCGGAGGGAAACCTGCAGAACAGCGAGAAACAGCCCGCGATGAGCAATCAGGGCAAGGCGGTCGAATCGCTGAACAACGCCGCGAAGATGCTCGGACAGATGATAGACCAGATGGGAAAGCAGCAGGGCAAAGGGAGCAAGGGCGACGGCAGGATGGGACAGTTGATGCAGAGGCTCGCTCAGTTAATTTCGATGCAGCAAGGCGTAAACGGACAGATGAATAAAATGGGACAGAACGGGCAGACCGGCAAGGACGGGAAAGGCGGACAGGAAGAACTCACGCAGCAGCAGAAGGAATCTCTCGACAGGCTGAGGCTTGAGCAGTACCAGATTCAGAAATCGCTTGAAGAACTGAACTCTGAGTTTGAAAAAGAGAAACAGAGAACGGGCGAAAAGATGCTGGGCGACCTGAAGCAGGTAGAGAAGGAGATGCAGGAGTCTATACGGCAGATGAGCGAATACGAAGTCGACACTAAATTGTTTGAAAGGCAGAACAGAATACTTTCGAGAATGCTGGACGCGCAACTATCCCAGAGGGAGAAGGATTACGAACAGAAGCGGGAATCGAAGCCCGGCGAGAACGTAACGAGAATGTCTCCGCGTGAATTCATAATAAGCGGACCGAGGACGGAGAACGGGCTGAAGGAGGACCTGCTCAGAATGGAAAAGCAGGGATACACGGACGATTACGAAAAACTAATAATCGAATACAATAAGAGAATAAAGAAATAGTGTAAAGTGCAAAGTTGAAATTTCAAAGTTACAATTGAAAGTTTAAAATTATTATTGCAGGAATGACAGATAGTATTTAAAAAAGGGATGCGGTGCATCCCTTTTTCTATGGATTCCCGCTTCCGCGGGAATGATAAAACCAACAATTGGCTTCGTATGCGCGTCAGGTGGTAACACCTGACGCCACAGAGAAGAAATATTTTTACGGGAAGATGCCGAGATCCATGTAGGATACGGCAATCTTATCTATCGCGACTACAAAAGCGGCCGTTCTGAAACTGTCGATTTTCGGATTCCTAGCCCAGGTTTCGCGAATCTGGTGGTACGACTGTATCATCGTATCTTCGAGTCCTGAGTTTACAAGGTCGAGTTCTTGAGGTCCTGTAATCACGATATTTCTCTGATGCTGCGTAAGTCTCTTTCCCGTCAGGTTTTCGACGACGTTCACCATATTCGAGTGCGACGCTTCGTCGTATCTTCTGTCCATTCTTCCGAACGAGACATGCTGAAGATTCTTTAGCCATTCGAAATATGAAACCGTAACGCCGCCCGCGTTCGCATACATGTCGGCAATTACGAGCACTCCTTTTTTCAGGAGTATCTCTTCGGCTTCAGCGGTAACGGGACCGTTGGCACCTTCGACAATAATCTTCGCCTTGATATTCGGAGCGTTTTTAACCGTAATCTGATTTTCAAGCGCGGCGGGAACGAGAATATCGCATTCCTGTTCGAGGCATTCGAGCGTGTTCTGGAAATTCTTTGCCTTCTTGAAATTCAGAATCGAACCGGTTTCTTTCCTGTGTTTAAAAACTTCCTCGACGTTAAGCCCGTTCGGGTCGTAGATTGCGCCTTCGCGCTCGCAGAGCCCGATGATATTCGCGCCGCCGTCATTCTGCATCAGGTATGCCGCCCAATATCCGACGTTACCGAGTCCCTGAACGATTACTTTCTTGCCTTCGAGTCCGGGAGCAAGCCCGAGTTTCTGCATATCTTCAGGCATTTTGCATGCTTCCCTCGCCGCGAAGAAGACTCCCCTTCCCGTTGCTTCTTTTCTTCCGTGAATTCCGTGCTGGCTTATCGGCTTGCCCGTTACGCATGCCATAGAATCCGTCTGGCTTGTATTAAAGGAATTGAACGTAGCATACGTATCCGCAATCCACGCCATTTCGCGCGGACCTGTGCCGTAGTCGGGAGCGGGTACGTCAATGCCGGGTCCTATGAAATTTTTCTTGATTAATTCCGAAGTGTATCTTCTTGTGATTCTTTCAAGTTCTGACGCTCTGAACTTGGACGGTTCAACCTTTATTCCGCCTTTCGCGCCGCCGAACGGCACGTTCACAACCGCGCATTTATACGTCATAAGCGCGGCAAGAGCCTTGACTTCGTCTTCGTTCACCATTTCACTGTAACGGATACCGCCCTTTACGGGAAGCATATGGTGCGAGTGTTCGACGCGGTACGCGTCAACTGTAATATAATTATCATCGTCGAGTCTCAGAGGAAACTGGAAGTGATAGATGCTGTTGCACATTTTAATCTGCTGGAGAAGCCCGGCAGGATAATGAAGGTGGTTTGCGGCCTTGTCAAAGTAAGTACATACATCCGCAAAAAAATTTGTATTCTCCATACGAGTTTTTAATTTATTTTAGACAATGTAAATAATTTTTCGAATAAAAATAATGATTTCTTTGAGACAGAAAGAGCATTTATTAATGTAACAGGGGAAAATGCTTAATAATGCCATTTTATGAGCGATTTTAAATAATAAATTGAAAATTTTAAATGAAGAGCATGTTTACGAATCGAATACATGTTCAGAATTATTCCGGTTTATTAGCATTTGCGGTTTTGATTCCCGCGTTCGCGAGAATGACAAAGAGGAACAGGTTTGACAAAGAAGAGCAGGTTTGACAAAGAGGAGCAGGTTTGACAAAGAAAAAGCAGGTCTTCGAAGGAAAACCTGCTTTGTGTTTCTTATGTATTATTATTGCTTGTTGTCTAAAAGAACTATTTATTATCGAAGACGACTCTGGTGCGGGAGAGCGAGTCATGGAGCCAGTTGCCGCCGATATAAAGCACGGGCTCAAGCGGTATGAATCGCGAGATCGTTCTAACGAGAAGCTGATGTGTCGACGGTTTTGAGCCGTCTTCGGAAACAACTTTGGTTTTTGTTATCATCTTCCCGACAGTCTGACCGAGCGAAAGTTCAAGCCCGTAGAAGTATGCGAATATAAGCGCAAGGTCATAGACCTTGAAGACGTCGTGCACGTGCAGAATCCTCAGAAAGAAATAAAATTTATTGAAGATTAAAATCAATGAAACAACGATAGCCGCGTCGATAACGAAGTTAAGAAATCTTCTGGCGCCGTCCGCTTCCACAAGGGCGGCAGCCGCTGGTTTTGTATTGATTTCCGTATCCATAACATAAATAGTTTAGTTAATTTATATACGGTGGGCGGTTTCGAAATGTTTCCGCGGAAAATAAAAAAGCCCCCTGACGGGGGCTTTTCCGTAACAAACAATATTCTTAATTCTTATTGAGATACTTCTGCGGGTCTTTTTCGAATTTCTTGATGCATGATTCGCAGCAGAAATAATACTTAACGCCGTCCACGACGGAGAAGATTTCCTTCTTCGCGGGTTCGCCCATTACGGGGCATTTCAGTTCTTCTTTAATGTAATTCAGAGGTTCCGCTTTGAATTTCTTAACACATCCGCCGCAGCAGAACGCGTAATCCTTTCCGAGATATTTGAAATACACCGGAGGACCTTCTTCGCCGAGGGGTTCGCCCGTAACTATGCAGACTTTCGCGGTGTCGACAACGCCCGACGAATTGCCTGTCTTACTCGTGCAGTCAGTGTTATTTCCGGTCTTAGATGAGCAGTCCTTTGTCTGTTCTTTCGATTTGCATTCGGATTCAGTTTTATTCTTGTTCTTGCAGCAATCACTTTCCTGCGCTCCCGCGAAGTTAGCGGCGACGAAGAACAAAGTCACGAATGCGGCCAGTGCTATAACTTTAAATTTCATTTTACTTTCCTTTCTTGTTTTTGTATGAATAAAATTAATAAATTATTTTAAATCTATAAAGTGTCAAACAACATTCTGAAACCGAGGTAGAAAGTCCTGCCGTTCGTCGGTCCCCAGATATACGAGGTATCGAAGTACTTGCTGAACGGGTTCTGCGGGTCGATAATCGGGTTTGTCTGCGTGAAATCGAACAGATTTTCCACGCCCACATAGAGTTCAAAATGCCTGAAATTTTTTGAGAATTGTCCGTTCACGACCGCGTAGGGGTCGGATTCGGACGGGCGCTGAAATTCGGCAGGATAATCCTTCGTTGTCGGAAGGACCTGTTTGCCGAACCACTGCATAGTAAAGTTAACGTTCCAGTTCCTGTCGCGCGGACTGTAAGAAAGCGAAGAAAGGACTCTGTGTTTTGAGTTGAATTCCTGCTCCATCTTAACGCCGTTGTGCCAGTGATAAAGGTCGATGTATTTATACGCGAGTTTGAAATCGAGATTGTTAAAGAACGTTAGATTGGATTCAACCTGAAACACATTCGAAGCCGCGTCTCCGTGGTTTATTATTGTAACCGCCATCGGGTTCATGGCATAATTCTGCACGACCTTATTGCTGAATTCGGTTCTGTAGAAATCGAAGTTGACATTTCCCGAAAGCGCGCCGAGGGTAATGTACTGAAGCACATCGACACCGTAGTTAACCATCTTTTCGGGCTTAAGTTCTTCGGGCACGATGATGTTTCTTCCGCTTGCGAGCATGTTGGCATTCTCGCTGAAGAGGTTGACAGTTCTGAAGCCCGTGCCTATCGAAGCGCGTATAACTGTATTTTTCGTCAACTGATGTCTTACAAGAAGTCTCGGAGTCGTAATCGTATTGTCCTTGTTGTGAAAATCCAGCCTGAGACCGCCGATAATCGCGGTATTCAGTTTCGGAAACTCGAAAGACGCTTCCGTGAACACACCCGGTATCGATTCATACTTTTCGTAACTGCCCGCGTAGGTCTTGTCGGACGGCTGAAGGAATTTTATATCTTCGTCAATCTTCTGGTATTTATAGGATGTTCCGAACCTGAGATAACTCTTGTCGAAAACCGGGAATTCAAACAGAGCGTTGACGTAACCGTCGCGCTGTTTGGCGTTATACTTCGTGATGCCGTAGTAGGATTCCTGATTGAAGAACGAGCCCGAAGCGAATATTTTCATTTGCGACGCTTCGCCTATTTTCTGTCCCCACCTGGCGTACAGGTCGCCGTTCTGCAAATTGACAGTCTGTCCGTAAACGGTATTGCTTCCGAGGTCCTTATCATAGTTGAAATTTGTCTGACCGCCGATTCTTTTCTCGTCGAGGTATTTGACCGCGAACGTGAGGTTAGTCTTATCGTCTTCCTTCAACCCGTATTTCCACTTGTTGTAGAACATATATCTCGTAGTTAGCGGAGCATCGAGAAACGAATCGTTGTTCCTGTCAACGCGTCTTGATTCCTGAACCGTCTGAAACGAAGCGAGAGTAGACCAGTTTTTCATTTTCGCCGTTCCGTTCAGGTTCACCTGTTTTTCGAGAATGCTGTTCATGAAACCGTTGAGAAGGAATCTGTCGGAAGTGGCAAAGTCCTTGAGCAGAACGTTCATGATTCCGCTTATGGATTCGTACCCCTGCATAACGGAGTTCGAACCTTTCGAAATCATGATTTTGTTTATGAGCGTTCCCGGCAGACTCGTGACTCCGAATTTTGTAACCAGACCGGACATAATCGGCATATTATCCACAAGCACCTGAGTATATGAGCCTTCAAGGCCGAGCACTTTCAGTTCCTTCGTGTTAGTCAGTATGTCCGTTACGGCGACATCGACCGAAGCGTTCTTCCCGAAACATCCCGAAAGGTCGCAGCATGCGTCTTTCTTGAGTTCCGTCTGGGTTATTATTTCCGTTTTCTTGTCCGAGTTGTCAATAAACGAAGATTTGACTTCACTCTCGACGACAATCTGCTGTGTTGTAAAAGAACCTTTCAGCAGAACTTCGACGTAGTCCTTTCCTTCGACATCGACTGTATCCTTGTTATAACCGACATAGAATACGATTATTCTTTTATCGGTAATTCCGTCTGACGAAAGCGAGAACTTGCCCTTATCGTCTGTTACCGTTCCCTTTTTCGTATGAATCCATCTTATGACGGCGCCTTCGAGCGTTTCTTTGTCTTTCGCGCCAGAGCCGTAAATGATTCCGTTAAGGGTTTTGTTATCCGAACCTATCTGAGCATTTAACTGACTTGCAAAAAATACAAGCAGCAAAAACAATTGTATTTTTTTCATTTTAAAAAAATTAAAAAGTTTTTGAAACAGGGTGTATTTATCCCTGCTAAATGATCAGAGTGGAAATATCGAGAAAGAGTTTGGAGCGTACACCCGGAGGCGACTTTTTAAGTAAGAAATATTTTGATGTTTGTGATGTTTGATCGTTGAATAAGTTTTCAGTTGTTATGTTGTTTACTTCGGTCTTTACAGAATTGCCGGGAATCACGGTTCCTTCATTTCGGTTTTCGCCGTTGAAGTTATCCATTTTGCAGGAGGGGCATTCTTTCTTTCCGTCCTTTTTGCAGCAGGATTTTTCCGTTTCTTTTTTTTCCGCACAATTCGTTTCGGTCTTTTTGGTGCAGCATGATTTCTTTTCGACCTTCTTCTTGCAGAGACAGTCGTTAATCTCGTTTCCGAAAGTCACGAGATTAAAAGAAACCAGCAGCAGAATAACCGCCGTGAATTTAAACGTGCAATATTTCCTGAAAACAATTTTCACTATTACAAAAATGAGAAAAATAAATCTAAAAGTCAAACAGGATAAAATGCTCCTGTTTGGATTGAGTGTAAAAACAGGTGGTTAGAAATTCAAATATTATTTCGCCGGATATGACGTAAAGGGAAAACCGGTCTGTTGCAATTATCGATTTTGTATGCCGAAGTTTAAAAAAAAGGGATGCTCTGCATCCCTTTTTCCCTGGATTCCGGCTTACGCCAGACCTTATGTTTAAAATGGTAAGTCTCAAAAGTATTTTATAAATTAGTT
>JAJTBN010000146.1 GCA_021286895.1 Bacteroidota bacterium
CCCTTGAACCCGTGGCAAAAAACGAGCAGAGGAAGTTTCCCGCCCCGTTTTTCATCGAAACGCATATCGATATTTATGATTTGCCCGTTCTTGTTTTTGATTTTAATATTTTTCATTTAATTTGTATTTTAAACTGAATCATATAGCACAAATTAAAAACATATCAGATGGAAGAAAAGTTAATAAATTTTATCAAGAGCGAATACCTTGACGGCGACGATGTTGAAATCACGAGAGACACGAAACTAATTTCGAGCGGACTTATAGATTCCTTTTCCCTTGTTTCGCTTCAGACTTACATTGAAAGGGAATTCGGGAAAAGAATACCGGCTCCGAAAATAACGGCGGAATCATTCGACACGGTGGGGCAGATGATAGAAATCATCAACCAGTTCTGATTGAATGCGTCTTCTTACGCTTTTCATATCATTCCTCGTTTTTTCGCTTCTGATTTACTGGACTCTTCCGAATCAGAAGTCGAGAACTGTTTTCCTCGGTCTTGCGAGCCTGATTTTTATTCTTCTTGCCGATAAACTCGCAGGAAGAATAACCGCGGTACTTACGGTCTATACTTATTTCTTTTCCGTACTGATTGAAAATTCGAAGCGCAAGTCATTCTACCACAAACTTTCGGTAATAGGAATAGTAATCGTTCTTGCATTCTTCAAGTACATAGGTTTTCTTGACGCATACATTCATAATGTGACGTCGTTCTTCATGCGGATGCCAGAATATCCGTTTGAAAAAATCATCGTTCCGCTCGGGCTTTCGTACATTACATTCAGGTACATAAGTTACCTGACCGATATTTACTGGGGCATAAACACGAAGACGGCCATTTATACTCTTCTTTTTTACGGAGGATTGTTCACGACGTTTCTTTCCGGGCCTATCGACAGGTTCGAGAGGCTGGAGAAGCAAATCAGCGTTTTCCGCATTAATTTTTCCCGTGATTTTGTTTACGAAGGATTTGAAAGAATCACGTTCGGACTTTTCAAGAAATTTGTAATCGCGGACTGGACAGGGTATCTCATAAACTCGATAAGCGATACAAATGATTCGTTCGCGGTAAAGGTCATAGCGCTCTTCGGATTTTCGGTGCAACTGTACATGGATTTTGCCGGTTACAGCGACATTGCTATCGGCACATCAAGGCTTTTCGGACTGCGCATAATGGAAAATTTCAACAGTCCTTATACAAAGCCGAACATATCGCAGTTCTGGAGAAACTGGCACATATCGCTCTCCGACTGGATTCGCGACTATGTGTTTTTCCCGCTGTCAAAATTAAGCGACAAGAAAATATGGCTGATGGTTTTCGTGCCGGTGATAGCGATGGGCATCTGCGGTATGTGGCACGGCTCGGAGTACAAATTCGCCGTATGGGGCATGTACCACGGCGCGGGGTTGTCGGTGTTTCAGTTCTGGAGTTTATGGAAGAGAAAGAATAAATCACTCAAAAAAATTTCCGAAACAAAATGGTTTAATTTTCTTTCCGTTGTTTTTACATTTGTATTTGTAACCATAGGGTGGGTATTCTTCAGATGAAAAAAACGATTATAATATTAGCCGCTTTTGCCGCCGCGTTTTTTATGTCGGAGTTTGTCGTATCCAAAATAATAAAATATCCGAAGCGGACTTCTTCCGTCAAATACGTTTTTCTTCCCGACCTCAGGGGATTCGAAATTCTGAAACTAAAAGAGCCTTATTCCGAATTCTGGAGCGTTGAGGGCGAAAACAAGGTGTTTAAATACAACAACCTGAGCGTTACGGGAAACGACATGTATCCCGACGAAAAATCGAAACTGATTTACGTTCTCGGCGATTCATACGTCGAGGCATCGTCAGTACCGGCGGAGCAGACAGGCGTTTCGGTTTTTCAGAAAGAACTGAATAAGATTGACACCAACCTTAAGGTATTCAACGGCAGTTATCCGAACAGCGACCCTTATACTCTCTGGTTCAGGACGATGTTTTTTGAAAGATGGTATAAGCCTGAATATGTTATACTGCTTGTTACGCACCTTGAACTGATGGACATGAATTTCCAGAGGCATCCCGACACGCTCGATTTTACCGTCCCTGAGAACTTCGGAAAAGTAATTCCCGATTCGAAATCGGAAAGATATTTCGACGTTCTCCGGAAGAGGTTTTCGGTATTCAATGTGATTTCAACAGGCATCAGCATTGCCGGAGTGAAAAGCAGCAAGAACAAACTTGAAGACATATACAGGAGCGATCTCGATAAGAGCGTGCAAAAACTTAAGGCATGCCTTCTGAAGTATAAAGAAAAGTTCGGAGATAAGTTCACAGTGGTATGTCTTGAGATTGACGAAAGCAAGAATAAAATTATTTCGGACGCCTGCGCCGAAGTGAATGTAAATTACGCGAATAAAAAACTTCTTACGCCCGAAAACGAGTGGACAAAAGGGCAGCATTTAAACGCGAAAGGCAACGAAGAATTCGGAGAATTTTTATATGATACATTTATTCGGTTTTATAAAAAATGACAGCCTGAGACTGTTTGCAGTCTCTTTAGCGCTGTTTTTTATATTCATACTGTCTGTATGTTCGATGGCATTGTTCAACATAATATCCGTCGAATCAAATCCTTTCTTCTACATGAATTTCTGATAAAACACAATTTATAATACAGAAAATGCCCGTAGAAACGGGCATTTTATTTTCGAAAAATCCTATAATCTTATTTGAAATAGTACCTGATGCCCGCCGCGGCGTTCCAGCTGAATTCAGTAGCCGGAGAAAGGTCAAGCATAGGAACAAGTTCCACAAACAAGTCAATCGGAACTGTTGACGGTTCGTAAACAATACCGACCGGAATTCTCACAGCAAGCCTTGAATCCTCGTTCTTGTCGTTGTTTTTAAATTTGATACGTCCGCCGACGCCGAAATACACGGGCACTTCGGGTCCCAGTTTCGCGAAATTCTGAAGATAGTCCATGTGGATATGTGTCGCGCCGTATTTATAAGACGACCAGCCGATTGCGCCGTCAATTGCCGACTCGTTTGAAAGATGATATTTCCCGGAAATACCCGTTGGTTCTCCGACTATAATTCCCAATCCGAATTTACCCTGCGCGTTCGCAAAAACGGTGAACGCGAAAAGGATAAAAAATAATGCTGACAGTTTTTTCATAACCATTTTAACCCCTTTTTAAATTTATGCCGCTTACATATTTCAACTTTGACGGGTTAAAAAAAGTTTCTGTTCCTTTTCAGAACGCGTTAAAATCGAAGCAGAACTTCAAAGCGCCGAAAGAACTCTTCGTGAAACTCTTCGTCTGCAATTCATTGCCGAGCATGACATCAACGGAAAACAAATCGGTAATCGAAAAATTAGCGCCAATGTCAATTATATTAACCGGCGCGTTGTGATTTACGTATGTTCCTCCGAATTCCGCGTACAGAGTGACGTAATCGGAAATCGTGAAATTCGGGTTCAGGTTGAAATTGTAAATCGTCTGCGGGTCGTTTCCGTCCGCGCCAGCGCCCAGACTGTAATCCAGGCAAGTGACATCCGAAAGCGTATTTTCGAAATTCAGGTCAGCGAAATAGCCAAGGTTCGTGTTCTGAAAATTCGCTTTGCCTGTATTCGGCAAATAAAACTGGTTTTTTAGATACATAGCGGGCAGATATCCGTGCTCTTTGGTGATTCCTATATTCGCGCCGAGCATTATCGGGTTAAGTCCGTCTTCAGTCTTATTCCCGCGCAGAATTTTATTAATATTAGTTACGGTAAGTTGTCCCTTTGAAACCACTTTTCTGTAACCCGTAACAAGTTCGAGAGAAACCCTGTCGAACAGACCTGCCTCCACGTCGATTTCCGGGAGAAGATAATCGTTCGTTTTACCTTCAAGGGCGAGAGTGTTGACGGCGAAACTTGTTCTTGTGTTGCCGTAAGTCAGTCCAAGGCTCGCCGAAACGTGTCCGGGCGCGGCAACTCCGCCGTAGGTAACGTCATCAGATTGGGCGAATGAGGAAGAAGATATTAAGAAAAAGACAGCAAGACCCGTCAATGCGTTAAAAAGGTACGCGTTTACTCTCATAAATTCTGAAATAAATTAGGTTCGTACAAAATAAAAATAAAATACGAATAATTCATGAGGAAATGCGGAAAACAAACATTCCGCAGTTAGTCATTCCACCATGTGCTTTTCACAAACCCCATTCTTTAGAATGGGGGGTCAAACGAGCCAATAAAAGGGGATTTTAATCCCCGCAAGAATAAAATTATCATCCCGTGATAATCTCCTCCAACCCAATCCGCCTATATTAAAACAAAAAACACTATGCCCGAATACGAAATAACATTAACCAAAGCATATACCGTAAGAATAAAAGCGGGAAACGAAGAATCCGCCAAACGCTTATCCGAATACTACACCGGCGACATAAAAGACCTCTCTACCCCCCGCGACAGAAAAGCCCGCCGCTTTAAAATACTGGAAATAAAATGCACGGTGAACGAGGGGGCGTGAAATCGGTTGCATAATTATATTGCAAATCCAACCCTTTAAACTTATTTTTATTTTAACGGGAGGTCTATAAATCTTTTTATCATTGTAATCGATGAATCTTAATTTCACAAAATCTCACGCATTGAATTCTTGAAAATTGAACAAAACATATCAAGGTTAAAATATCTACTGGCATTATATAAAATTACAGTAGACGAATTACTTTTACTTATTAGTAAGGGACTTAAAACTTCTATTTCAAAGGAAGATATTCTAGCATCCGAAATTAATCTTAGTTATTTAAAACGGATTGATAAAATCTTTAACAAAGGATTGCATTATTATTTAGACCCAAAATCTCCAGAAGTATCGAAAGATGCTAGTATTTTCTTCAGAAAGACTAAATTTGGTACAGATTTAAATATAGAGTCAAAGAGAATTGTAAATCAGTTTGAAGAATTTAAAATTTCACTTTCTGCAATTTCCAAACTAGCAGATTTGAATATTGAAAGAACTTTGCCTGTTTTTACAATTGATCAAAACCCGAGTACGGTCGCCAGACATATCAGAAAATATTTATATCCTGAATTCAATACAACTCCTAAGGAATTTCTAAGAAATTTAATTACTATTTTTGCCGAGAACAATATTCTTGTTCTAGAATTTGTTGAAGCCCACAATAAGAAAGAAAAGGTTAATATAGACGGGTTCTTTTTGAATCCGAATGTTATTGTCCTCAAAAGACAACAATCATCTTTTAGAAGAGAAATATTTACATTGATTCACGAATTAGGTCATTACTTAATTAACGAAGAAGAGATTGAGCAACTTGACATAGCCAATCTTGCAAACAATAAAATATCGTCAATAGAGAGATGGTGTAATGATTTTGCTTATCATTTTCTTTGTGATGAACTTGACAAAGAATTTGAAAAGATTGATATTGCCAATGAATCAAATGACTATCATTTTGACCTCATAACGAGAATTTCTAGAAACACCCATCTTAGTAAAATTGCTTTGTTTACGCGCCTTCTATTTCAAAACAAAATATCTCAAAGAAATTACGATGCTATTAAGTCAGATTTTGAAGAGCAATTTCGGAAAAGACAAGAAGAAAAAATTATCCAAAAAGAACTTGACAAAATAGCAGGAAAGAAAAATGAAGGATTCACTCCAAAACCCATGAATTCACCGCTGCTAATTTCCACTATTCAAGCGGCTTTTTATGAAGGTGTTATAAATGAATGTGATGTTTGCAAGACACTAAAAATATCTCCTGATAAATTAGAGAAATATTTACAATGAAAGTAGTAATCGATACAAATTCGCTTTTGTCGTTAGTTCGTTACTATTTACCATTTGACAAAAAGGGTGTGCTTTTTCAATTCATCAAAAGGAAAATTGAAATCGGTGAGATTATTATAATTGACAAGGTATATCAAGAATGTACATTTATTTCTAAAGGTATAATCTTAACTACGCTTAACTATTTGCAAGATAAGATATTTTTGAAAACTGTAAAAATTCCTTTTAAAACAGATTCTTTGCTTGCCCCTTCTCCGGCAAAGTTCATAAGGCAGGTGGAAAATCAATTTGTGAATTCAATAGTAAGAAAACAACGAAAATTATCTGACACCGAGTTTGAAAACCGAAAAAACGCTTTTCTGAATGACGCTGATATGAGGCAAATTATACTTTGCTTGAATTTAATAAAAAACGGTGAAAAAGTTGTTTTAGTGACTGAAGAAACAGAGAGCAGTAATGACGACAAACTTTTCAAAAAGATACCATCAATCTGTAAGGAATTAGATATAGAAACATTGACTTTGCCCGAAATAATTGCAAAATATGATGGTATTGACATTGATTTCCAATAGCAATATAAACTAAAAAGTTTAAATCGATCTCGTTCATAGATAAATTTCTGTTTCGTTACTTATTTGCTTATAATTTATTAATTTAAACGACGGTAAATCATTCCAAGAATAATTAAAGACATCGATGGCGAATAAACATCTTTCAAAAGCTAAAAATACTAAAAACGATGAGTTTTATACTCAATATCATGATATTGAAAAAGAAATTACTGCATACTTAGAATATAATCCGAAAGTATTTCGCAATAAAACGATATTATTACCCTGTGACGATCCAGAATGGAGCAATTTTACAATATATTTTGCACAGAATTTTGAAAAATTAGGATTAAAAAAATTAATTAGTACTAGCTTTGCTCCAGAAAGTAAAAAGTATAAATTAGATTACAAACCCTCTTTGTTTGAAATAAAAGATGCTCAATATGATTCTGTTAAAACCATAAAAAATGGAAAAATCTTTACCCTGACTAGAAAGACATCTCTTCATGGAAGACTCGATTTAAAAAATTTGGAGTGGCATTATCTTAAAGGTAATGGTGATTTTAAAAGCGATGAAATCATTAAACTTCGTGATGAATCTGATATCATTGTAACCAATCCTCCATTCTCATTGTTCAGGGAATTTTTATCTTGGGTTTTGGAAGTAAATAAACAATTTATAGTAATTGGGAATTTAAATGCTATAACTTATAAAGAAGTTTTTCCTCTTATTAAAAATAACAAAATATGGTTAGGGAATGGATTTCACGGTGGGAATGCTTATTTTTCTATTCCTTTTCATAAGGAATATGCAGAAGGAGTTTATAATCCCGATACTGGGTTGGTAAAGTTCAGAAATGTTTGTTGGTTTACCAATTTAGATCATGGAAAAAGACATCAACCTCTGCCGCTAATGACTTTGAACGATAATATTAAATTTAGTAAACACAAAGAAATTAAAGGAAAGCAATATCAGGAATATGAAAATTATAATGCAATCGAAGTCCCATTTACTGATGCTATCCCAAGTGATTATCGTGGCGTGATGGGAGTTCCGATTAGTTTTCTTAGTAAATATTCGCCTGAACAATTTGAAATAATAAAATTTAGACACGGGGATGATAATAAAGATTTACGTTTAGAAAACGGTGACTGTCCATATTTCAGAATATTAATAAAGCATAAAAAAATCCAAAATGAGAACAATATTAAGAACAAACATCACTGTTAAAGATATTTGCGAAGGTTTTGTATATAATGAGCTTGAGGGAAAAGGGTTGTTTGGGTTATCAGGAAAATTAACGATACAGCCGGAATATCAGCGTAATTATATTTATGCGGACGGCAAAAAAGACGTTGCCGTAATTGAATCAATCTTAAAAGGATATCCATTAGGCCTAATTTATTTCAATAAAATTAATGGCAAGAATTTTGAGGTATTAGATGGTCAGCAACGAATTACGAGCTTTGGTAGGTTTGTTACGGAAAAATTTGCTATCAAGGATGAAAACGGAATTGAACAATATTTTAGTGGTATAGCAATTGATAAGCAGAAGAAGATTTTAGAAACGAAGTTACTGATTTACGAATGCGAAGGAGAAGAGAGCGAAATAAAAGAATGGTATCGCACAATTAATATTGCCGGAATCCCATTAAATAATCAGGAGCTATTAAATGCTGTATTTTCCGGTCCGTTTGTTACGCT
>JAJTBN010000147.1 GCA_021286895.1 Bacteroidota bacterium
AACATACTGAAAAGAACCGCTCCCGGTTTTGAAATATAACCTCGCTCCGTTATTGCCCGATGCCAGCGGCACCTGCGAGTATACACCGAGGTTGCACAGTCTGGCCGAAGTATCTGCCGTAAACTGCAGAGGAGTATGTTCAAGACTGGTATTGTACAAGGTATCAATCATCGCGCACCATACCTCAAAATACCCCCCGTTAACGTTATAGTCCCACGCTGCTCTGACTTTGTTATTGTAGGCGCTGATTCCAATATAATCGCCTATACGATTTGACATTGTTGAAGCGGAAGAAGATACTTTAATATTGACAAAACTGTTTCCCCCGTCTGTAGAGCGTGCAACGGTAACATCTATTAAAGGACTTCTGTATCTGTTATCGTAAAATACAATCCAAATGTAGCCAGTTACTGGGTCCACACATATCCAAGGAGAAAATTGATAATTCCCCGAAGGATTTGTATTTACTTTATAAGGATTCCTCCACGTAATTCCTCCGTTTGTCGATTTTGTAAGAAAGACATCTATATCAGATGAACCGTTTCTTTTATCGGCGAAACAAAAATACAAAGTGCCTCTGTACGGCGAATTCGATATATCGCATGCGGACACAGGCATACCGTTACCATGCGTCCATCCGCCAATCTGAGGGGTAATCAGGATATCATTGCTTAGCCAGGTAATGCCGCCGTCAACTGACCGCTGCAAAAACGCCGAATCCCCCCTGGTCCAGGTAACATATATTTCGCCTTCAGGACCCGTACAAGGAATAGCGCTTGTAACACAATTATTTGAATCCCTTCCTGCTCCCGCCTTTTTGCTTATGCGTAAGGGAGATGAAAATGATATGCCGCGATTTGTTGAACGGCTAAACGTTAAATAAGAACTGTCGTTGGGATTTGGCGTATTGTAGACATCATACAACGACCAGACGACGTATAAATTGTTTTCATAAGGACTGGTATGGGACAAATCCACGCAAGCGTATTCCTTGTCATTTTCTTTAGGCGCAACCAAAGCCAACTGACAAAAATCCAACCAGTTCATTCCGCCGTTTGACGACTTCCATACAAGTATTCTGTCTGTAATTGATGGGTTTGACATCGGACTGCCCAGAGCAAAATAATAAAAGTTTCCGGAATTGTCACAAATTACCGAAGGATCACAGTATGCCAATCCGAATGAACTCGTAAGATAATTCGCCGACCAGTTGTAACCGCCGTCGGATGAACAATAATAACCCGAACAACAGCCCGAAAGCAGGACACTATTAACGCCAATAACTATCTGGTTTGAGTTTACCGGATTAATCATAATAGATTCTTCACACGGGCGAGTTAACCCCCCGAAACTGCTGACTTTAATATTCGGATACTGACCGAACAAATCAACGGTCAGAAAAAGCAACAATAAACCTGATAATACAGATATCCCCTTCATATGATTTAGTTTTCTATTTGACAATAACCATTCGTTTTATTTCAGAATAATTTCCTGAACTAAGTCTGTAAAAATAAATTCCGCTTGCCATTTCTCCCGCATTAAACACAATAGCATAATTACCGGCTTCGTGATATCCGTCGGTAAGTGTTCTGACTTCCCTGCCGAGAATATCGTATATTTTAATATTCACGTCTCCGTTTTTCGGAATTGAATAGTTAATCCGCGTAGAACTGTTGAACGGATTGGGATAATTCTGCGACAGATAATATTTTTCAGGTACACCCTCTTCATTTACGTTAACCGAAGCGGTCACCTTTGCAATCAGGCACCAGTTCATAAGCGTACCGGTGTTTCCCGACATGACGTCCGTAATGCGGAGCACCCATTGATTCGTTAAAGGCAGTCCTCTGAACGTAGTGAGACTTGTTATCGGTTTGAATGAACCGGTAAACGGCGGCGTGCCCTGAGATATGGATAAAGCCGCGTCGTCGTCAAAAGTTGTGTTTATAAAATTCTGTCCTCCTTCACCGTTACGCTGTGTCATATTCGCGGCGGCGCTTCCGGGCTGTTGCAATTGGATTATCAGGTCCCCGTCGTTCTGGTGATTTAGCGTTATATTCAATTTCATCTTTGCTACATATCCCGGATGATTCATATTTATAGTATCCCTTGTAATGCCCTGATCAACTATGGTCTTGGGAACAGTCGAAGAGCACTGGCTGTAATCGGCAAATATCTGATACGAAAAAAATGTCTGCGGCGCGGTCGTTCCCGGCGGATTTATGCCGCTGCCGCCGGTCGGATATGTGCATACGAAATTTTCTATTGTGTCCTGCGCCGCGAAATAATATTTCACGAGCGAGCCCGGAGGCTCTCCGGGTATTGAAAATTTGAATGTATCGTTCGCGGAATAGTATGCGTTAACATATCCGTACACAGCCCCGGAATTGATTTTGTAATAAAGTCTCGGTGAATTTACACCGCTGAGGATTTTCATCGGCATCTTACCTACAAGAACGGCAGTTCTTGAAGAAGTGTCTAAAGTCGAAATCAGCGACTTGTGTGAAAAATAGGCCGTCTTGTTAAGCGCAAACGCGGTAAGCATACCTATCGTCGGCTTAAGAAGATTCATCATATATGGAATGTTCGCGTTAGCGTAAGTATCCGTAATCTTATGATAGTTGGGATTCGATTCCACTGAATACTCAGCAATGTTATATACATGATACCCTCTTCTCATGAACGTTAATTGGTCGCTTCCGTAATTTTCGGCGGAATAATACACCTGTGAATAGTAGGGTATATACCTGTTAGCCATGTACGAAAAAATACTTTGTAAAAAAACAGAGCTCGTATCCGCTCCTCCCCAGAATTTGTTGTACGAGCCGACATTATACGCAAGCATATCCATATTGATATACCCCTTTATTGAATCATGCCTTGCATAAGCCGAATCAACGTATTGCCCCGCGCCCCATATCGGAGTGCTTTCCTCGGCATCCCAGGCGGCAAACACAACAGTATATTCAAGATTCATTCCCGCGAGTATTTTTGCGGCTTCCAGTACTCCGCATACCCCGGAACAGTTATCGTCGGCGCCATGTACCGTATCGTACGGACCGGGATTTACGGGCCATAGAATGTTGTCGAAATGCGCGCCGATAACGTACATCTGGTTTGGGTACTTCGTTCCCAATTTGACAGCAATGACGTTCTGGCATAGTGTATCAATTATCTGAAGACGCGCGCTCAAACCGAAACCTTGAAACTTTTCAAGTATGTATTGGGCTGCGACGTTGTTCGAAGGAGAATAGTAATAACGTGAATAAATAAGGGTTGGTATACCTCCGACAACAGTCATTGTATCGCCTGTAAGGTCGCGCATATATTTGATTACTCGTTGCTGCGATATTTGGTTAACGGCAGAGTCAATCCTTGAATCAAATAATACCTGGCCGAGGGTATTTATTGAAATGGTAAATAGAATGACGCAAAAGATTATGATCCTCTTCATATTCCCTCCTGATTTTATGCGGAGACAACCAAAGAAATCCTTTCACGCTTGTTAAATATATTACAGCCGAATGTAATATGCAAGAAGAATACAATTTTGAATTTGCGGGCGGGATTGTTCAAAATAGAGGTCAGCAGCAGCCGGGTTCTCCGCAGTCCTCTTCTGATGTCTCTAGTTCAAGTGTTGCATGGTGAATATTGCCGGCTAACAATATGTCTTTTATTCTTTTCTTGATTTCTTCCGAATTAAGCATATCATTTTTATCGTTAAGCATAACATGCATTGTCAGAGCGTTCTCTGTCGTGCTCATCGCCCAGACGTGCATGTGATGAACGTCCTTAACTTCGTCCAGTTTCATTACAGAGTTTCTTATTTCGTCAGTGTTGATTCCTTTGGGTACCGCGTCAGTAGAGAGAAAAACACTCTCCTTTAACAACCCCCATGTGGCAAGACTCATTATGGGGTCGATTATACTCCAGCCCGTGAAATAAATTACAAGGCCTGAAACGACTGCGCCGAGAGAAACAAGCGCGTCGACAGCGAGATGAAGGTATGCGCCTTTTATGTTTATATCCCTTTCTTTGTCCCTGAAGAAGAGCATCGCCGTTACTGCGTTAATTATTATTCCCGCTGACGCGACAAGCGTAATGCTGATTCCATTCGTTAGCGGAGGCGCGGAAAATCTTTCAACCGCTTCTTTTATGATACCCCCGATTACAACGAGCAGAAGCACTGCGTTTATGAATGATGCGAGAATCGTGCCGCGTTTATATCCGAATGTAAACCGTTTGTTAGAGGCAACACGCGATAACTTAAAGGCAATCAGCGAAAGCAGAAGGCTTGCAACATCGGAAAGGTTATGCCCCGCGTCGGACATCAGAACAAGCGAGTTGTAATAGAATCCCGCGCCGAACTCGATAGCCGTGTACAGAAGATTCAATACGATACCGACTATGAACGCGGTATTGATGCTCTTTATATTTCCGTGATTATGACCGTGATTATGTTCGTGTTCCAAACTTCTTGCCCTTATTCAATTTCAAACCAGTTTACCGTTTTATCCTTTTCAAAGCCAAGACTGAGCGCAAGGTTCATCGACCTGAAATTTTCCTCCTCTATGTGCACGAACGGCAGTTTCTTCTTACCAATAACTTTCTGTATCATATCTATTGCGACATTCTTACCGAGGCTTTTGCCCCTGTACTGCGGAAGCACGTGCAGAAAACCGATTGCCCCGTCGTCATGAGTCATGCCCCATGCCGCGGGGACGCCGCCGATTCTAATCACCGAACTTACTCCGTGATTTATCCTGTCAAGAATATACCCTGTCGAGAGATACTCCCTGTAATCCGAGTTTTCAAAAACGAATACGGCGTCTTCGCCTTTCAGCGAATCAAGCAGAGGATTGTTTGTGAACCTGTTCCTCTCCATTATAAGCCGCACGCATGAAAGCCTCCATTTTATTTTCTTCTCACCCGCGATTACCGGAACCATCGTGTCCTCTATCGCGGCAAACGCCTTATCGTCATCCGTTATGTACTTCATCATCCCTTTAACCGAAGTCTTCGATTTCGCGGAGATGTAAACCCAGTCTCTGTCGCTTTTCCCCTTCACAACCGCGGCATCGCCCTCGAGTTTAATGAAAGAAGGCGTGTAATTTTCCAGGAAATTAATTACGTTGATATTACTGTGCAAGTCTTTACCGAGAAAAGACAATATTTCAGGCAGTTTTCCTTTATTCATTTAACCTCATCAGTATGTATGCCTGTAAACCGTTTATCTTTATTGAATCCGACTGCTTCTCGGCGTCGAAACTCTTTATCAGAAGTCTTGCCCTTAATCTTCCTGTTTCGTTATCAATCGTCATCGACTGCTTTTCGGGCGTTTCTGTATCGAGAGATTTAAGCGCAGGGTTAATGTCAAACTTCAAACTGTCATTACCTGAACTCACGCTCATGGTATTAAGCGCCCTGTCGAAGGAAACCATAACCGAATCCTTCCCGAATTTCTTAACGATAGTATCCTGCGGATACGATTCGTAGAATAGAAGCCTGCCGAATTTTTCGACGTCGAGAACCTTCATGTCCTTCGTCACGACGTTTATGTATTTCTTATTTCTGAACTCCTGCTGCTTCGCACCCTTAAGTCCCATCAGGTCCATAATACCCTGAAGTTTGTAATAATCTGACCTCCGGAATTCTCTTGTCTTGTCGGCGGTGACCTCAGCAAGATTCTCGCTGAACCACGGCTGAATTTTTTCAAGTTTTCTTCTCTGAATCAGATATTCGAGAATGGACCTTACATCCGACATTTCATTATCGGGAATTCCGTTATCATTCTTTACAATTTTTCCGTCGACAAGAATCGAGTTCTTTTTAAGGACTTCCTCAAGCCTGCTTAACTGGCTGTTCAGTGAAAGGCTGAATGCGCTCCACGGGCCGGCGGATGTAGCCAGCGCTATGATACAGAGCGATACAGGAATGTATTTTATATTCTTAAAGTTCGTTATAAGATAATATATTGTAGTGACCGCCAGCCATGCGGCGAGTACAATCACGTAATATCTTCTTTCCGTAATGCCGTATTCGGCGGTCCTTCTGCTTATGGCGAGGAACAACAACACTATCTGCGGTATCAATGAAGCGAAAAACAGTTTCGAGAATACCCTCATCCATTTAACGTTATCCATCAGGAGATACACTAGCAGAATTGAAAATATCCCGGCACCGGAGAAACCGAGCACAAGGTAAGATACCCAGCCCATCGGCAGACTCCACTGGAATATTATCTTGAAGAGATACATGTAAAGTATCACGACATAGACGACAACAATCGGGAGCAGTACGTACTGCGCGAAAATCTTCAGACCCTTCGGGTACCTGAATTCCGTATCGCCGCTTCCGTCGACAGCCGGCACGCCGGAGCAGAAGAACCAGGTGTTGAAAACGCCCGCGATGAAGAAAAACAACTGCCCGTAACGCTCTCCTTTTATATGCATATCGAAAAGTTTATCGAATGCGAGAAGTGCTATCGCGAGTCCTGCATACAGAACTCCCGAATAGAGAGCGGATAGAACGAATCTCAGGAACACTGTCTGGTTAAAATCCCAGAAACCAATCTGGTCTTTTCCTTTAAATAAGTATGAAGAGAAAGAAACGAGAAGATGAAAGGCTGTAAGATAAAGCAGATACCTTCCTATGTCGAAAAAATCCGTTTCCTTTGACAACGAGAAGAAAAACAGCAGAAGGGCCGCGGCGGGAATAATCTGGTAAACGTATTTCACGGCAGTAGTGTGCTTTCTCGATTCGAAGAAGAGCGCGAACGCTATGAATAGCGGGATTCCGAGCGAACACGTCATCACTATATTGTACCATAACTGCGAATGAATTTCGTAATAATCCCGCGAGAAACCGATTACGTACATCATCGAAAAAGAGCCGATAAGCGCCGATATTAAGACCAAAGGAAAACGCATAAACGTTTCCTTCGCCTGCTGAACAAGTAAACCCAGAGAAGGTAATTTCATAATTAAAATTTAAAAGTTATCAAATAATTCCGGCCTCCGCGTCAGAACATTTTTCTTTTAAAAACCAACCGGGTATAAAATTTTTATCAATATAATGTTTTAAAGTTTACTTGCCTATGCAGAATTTTGAAAAAATGTAATTCAGGATTTCGTCGTTGGTTACAAGTCCTGTAATTTCTCCGAGCCTGTTCAGCGCGTTCCTGAGGTCAACAGAAATATATTCACCGCTCATGTTACCGTCTATAGTCTCAATTACATTTTTAAGCGAACTGACCGTTTCTTCAAGACACAATTTATGTCTCAGGTTTGTAAGCAGTATTTTTCCCTTCCCTGCCGTCTGCACCGTCTCGCGCACGCGCCTCACCATTTCTTTTCTGAGAACAGCCAGAGAGTCCCTGTCGTTTATATTTATAACGATATTTCCGCCGGAAAGTTTTGCTTCGCCGAATCCTTTTCCCGAAATATCTGATTTTGTAAATACGAGTATCGAATTGCTTCTTCGCATATTCTTATCGAAATAATCAACGCCCGCTTTAATTTCGGCTGCGCAGCCCGAAGTGTCGACGAGATACAGAACAAGGTCGGCGGTTTCTATTTTTTCATTCGCCCTTTTAATTCCTTCCGTCTCGATTACGTCTTCAGTCATTCGGAGTCCCGCTGTATCTGTGAGGTTGAAGAGAATTCCGTCTATAATCAGATTCTCTTCCAGATAATCGCGGGTTGTGCCGGAAATATCGCTTACTATCGCCCTCTCTGATTTCAGAAGCGCGTTGAACAGAGACGATTTCCCGCTGTTGGGTTTTCCCGCTATTACCACGTTGACGCCCTCGCGAACGACCTTTCCGCTGATATAAGTCGAAATTATTTCTTTAAGATTCTTTATTGCCGCCGAACACTTATTCTTCAGTTCCTCTTTTTTCGTGAACTCGACGTCTTCCTCGGCGAAATCGAGTTCGAGTTCGACGAGCGCGGTAATCTTTATTAATTCTTCCCTTATGCCGTTAACGTATTCCGACAGCGAACCTTCAAGTTGTTGAATTGACGACCTG
>JAJTBN010000148.1 GCA_021286895.1 Bacteroidota bacterium
AACCATACCCGGCACACCCGCTATCTTCACGAATATCGCCGAGAAACCTATGCATACAATTCCCGCTATCAGCAATACAACCGCTTTTATGTTCACATCTTTTTTATTCCGCATTTTTCAACTTAACTCATCATCTCCTCAACTTCAATTTAGAAAAGAAAATCTTTGAGGCAAAGAAAAAAATCCCCGCGGTTAAACGGGGATTTTAATATCATATGGATTTATGTTTTATTTTATAAGGACCATTCTCTTCGTTTGAATAAAATCTTTCGCCTGTATGCGATAAAAGTAAACGCCCGATGATAAATCCGAAGCATTAAAGGTTATCGAGTAATAACCGGCTGTCTTTGTTTCATTAACCAAAGATTTTATCTCCCTGCCCGTAATGTCAAATATTTTTATTTGCACTACTCCGTTTTGAGGAATAGCATAATTAATTGTTGTTGTTGGGTTAAACGGGTTCGGGTAATTTTGAGACAGTTCATACTTTTTTGGTATTAACGACTCCTGCTTATTTGATTGCTTATGGAATTTACTATTTACTCTATTTAAGGGACGTTTTAAGGGAATATTAATCAAGACGTTATTTTTAACCAAGCTGCTAAGCACCATGTTTGAAATTAATTCAATTTTTTCCTTCTTTGACAAACTACTGACATTCGCCGAAGTAGCATTATTCAAAACGTTGAATTTAGTGTCCGTCCTGTTTATTAGTCCCCGTGTTTTTGAGAATCTCGAAATACCGTCGAGATAATTAATAATCGAACTCCTATTATTTTCAAGTTCGTTTAATAATCCGTTACCAAGCTGGAAATGATCTCCCCCCATTCCATTGCCAAGCCCCGAATGATCTCCGCCCATTCCGTTGCCATAATTATTCATCAAAGTGTCAAGCATAAGTCTTATGGTTCGCATCTTATCGATTGTCGCGTAATATCTTTCCTTCTGATAGTTAGATGTCATAGATAATTGATTGTAATCGCTAATTGCTTCAGGATAATTCGGCTGTTCTACTTTAGAGCCGATTGATAAATTGTGAGATTTTCTGCATATGAAAGTATCCGCCGGATGCTGTTGAGAAAATGTTTCAAAAAATGTTACGGCAGAATTAAAATCGCCTCTGGAGATGAGCATGTTGTTGAATAATCTTGATAATATGTTTTGAGTTTTATATGGGCGATTTACCTGATTTAATAATTGTAAATATTTTGTTTCTGCGGTCGAATAATTCTTATTATAAGCGTCAATATTAGCGCTGCCTAACAGCAACGCCTCGCTTGGCATATCACTGAAATCTCCGTTTTGTATAATTGCCGAACAATATGCAATAAATCCGGGTTCAGTCAGATAAGGGTCATAAGAAAGACTTCCCTGAGGATTAAATTTGTCAACGAGATAATTATTATCACCTCCCCAGAAATTATCTGCTGCATCAAGAGGCGGATCGAAGTAATAATTGAGATTGACAAGATAACCCGAATTTGTCGAGTCATAGATGGAATTATGACCTTTGAATAGATATGGATAGCTTAATTGATAATCTTGCGTGTTATCGCAGTAAATTTCGTCACTTGCATTATCGTAAATCTTATTATATCCGGCACTATAAAGCGCCTGAGTCTGTGAATACGAAGGGCTCATAATCGGAATAGAGTTGTTCGTCAAATACAAGCCGTAACCATTATTCCAGATTTCGTTATTGAGTAAATACGGACTGGAATTATCTAAAAGGATGCCGTCATAAAAATTGGTTGACGTGTTGCAATTATAAAAGCCACCCGAGTTGTATGAATAAATCCCTGTATAAGCTCCGCCGTTGTATTGCGTCGTCCCATAGAACTGATTATTTAAAAGTAATGGATTGGTTGTATACATGAGCGATACACCATTCGAATAAATATCGTTGAAGACATTATCTGATATTGTAACGTTAAGAATGTTATCGCTTACAATAGAACTGATTAAATCGCTGTTCCCGATAAAAGTGTTGTAGTGGATTAGCGCATTCGCGGCATCACTGGTTATAGAGTTATCAAGTTTAATATCCGCGAATTTATTTTGCTCAAATTGACAGCCCTCTATGTCCATAACTGAAGTATAACCGGAAGCGGAAAATCCGGTTTTTGCTTTTTTAATTTTAGCATTTCGGATTAAAACATTTCCCTGATTAGCACATTGTATTCCATTCCAGTATGATGTGTCAGCCTGAGAATCAGTGCGAAATTCCATTCTCGGATTGTTTTTTGAATCAATAAATATTTTTCCGCTGCAATTGATTCCTGTATTTGGAGTAAATGTTATTATCGGAGCGAAATCATTTCCTTGGAAAACACTAAAAATCCCGTTAGAACCGATGTTAAAATCGGCGTTCGTTTTTGTATTTGTATATACCATCGCGGCGCCGTTAATAATAAGACTTTTCTGGTGAATGAAATCAAAGGTCGTCTGATATTGAGCCATTTTACCGAAAAGTATCAAAGTGTCTCCAGAAGGGATGACAAAATCATCGTTCATTGTAATTCTATATGTCCCTTCTTTCAAGTTTAACATTTTAAAATTATTGTTTTTAAATGATGCTATATCGGCATAAGGAGAAAGAGAATAAATATTGAACATTATTTCAGAAGAATCACCTTGTAATGTGGAATTTTGAAAGACAACCGGCCTTGTTGGGGAATTGGAATTTATAGTTACTTTTACCGGATTCAGTATTCTTTCAAAACGGCAATAATCCACAAACACGCTGTCGGAATAATTGCTGTCAACAATATCGCAGCCTGTATAATTCACTCTGTTGCTGCCGTACCCGACAGTTTTAAAAACCACAGGATTATTTTGAGTTCCCCGTGATTTCATTCCATAAACTTGGATTGTTTTGTTGGGCGAAGATTCTACTACTGTACCCGGACTGAGCGTTAATGCCGAATAAGGCTGTACATTATGGTAATAAACTGTATCGTGCAATGTTACGGTGTATGATGAATCTTTTAAACCGTTTATAGCATAAGTATAATTCGGCGGTTCTGATATACCATAGTTAAGGTTGAATCTTATACTGCTGTATAAATCATTATAATCATTCTGTTGAATATCGTTAATTGAAATTCCGGTAACAAGATTTACCGATGAGGTGGTTCTGTTGGACTCAAGATTATGATTGCCTTCAGAAGCAAATTTATATGCGAAAAAGTGATCGGGATTACAATCATAATTAAATAAATCAATATCCCCGTTTGCTGCAATAAGTTCGTAACTCAAATTATATCCGTCACCGCTTGAAGGATGCTGAAATTCCTTATAGGGAGAATAATGCCAGATTAGTAATCCACCGGGCTTATTGTCAGGGTTGTTATTCTCAAGAATTTTCTTGTCAAAACCGATTTGTTTTCTGTTTTCCACGAAAAAACTCTCTCCGCAGGTCCAGTCCGGTTTGGCTGACGGTTTACCGTATATCGTAATTACGCCGCATTGGTTCGAAGTCTCAATAGGCGGCAGGTTTGTAACAGACTGTGTCCCGCGTATTTCAATCGGCTCAATCCAGCCTTCTCGAGCCCTCAAAATCGGATTTGGAAACTGCGGACAATCTTTATTATGTCTGTCATAAGCGTTCATTATGCAATATCTTGCTGCCGAGGAATGTCCCCAGTTAAATTCAAGGTGAGCTAATTCGTGAGCCGTAATTGAGATACCATCAACTCTTGAACTGTCCATATTAGTAATTTCCATAAACCTTCCTCTTACACCAATTCTACTATTTTCGTATTGACCATAACCCTTAAACCATTTCTGAGAACCAGCAAAAACATAAATGATTATACCGCCTGCGTGCTTAAATGCATCAAGATCAAAAGAATTCGAATAGTATCTTCTCACTATCGTATCGGCATCATTCATTATTCTCCCTGCTTTATATACCACATTTTCGTTATCTGAAAAACTCCTAAAATACGACATATTGCTGTCTCTTCCGTATTTGCTATACGGCATCATCAATGTTTTAACAATTACTCTGTTATCAACAACCTCATAATCATTGACTATTCCGGTTCTCAGCCTATAATCTGTCGCAAAAGGATGTGTCACATAAGGCTCCATCAGGAAATGGTTGCCGGAAGCGTCTTTCCAGTATTGCCTCAAACTCCCGTACGCGGAATCTCCGTGAGACAAAAAATCCGGGTTAGCTGAACCATAATAAACGCCGCTCGTATCGAAATACATATTCCATCTGTCGTACCAGTCATATTTTAATGCTTTTAAAGTGAATATACCGTTATTTTTTATAACTCCTGCTTCGCCTGAAGCGTCTGGATGCAATACCGATGCTAACTGACTGTCTGTATACGGTTGTTTCCAGACGCCGTTCTCTTGATACCTGCCGTCCGGAAAATCTACGAATACAATCGCTACATAACCTATTCTTGTTCCTTTCCACCAGGACTGAAGATAATTGGGAATTGTGTTTGACGGAGGATTGATGTAATCGTTGTAGTAAAAATCCTCCTGCGAAAGTAATGTTTGGGCAATAATAAGCCCTGCAAGCAAAAAAATGATTTTTTTCATGGCTTGATAATTTAATTATTTATTGGGGAATTGCCTCCTTGTTTCGGCAGACGCAGCGGAATATTATAATATTCCGCAAATTAACTATGGACCATTATCCATACGTAGTATGATTTAATAAATTATTTTATCAGAATCATTTTTTTTGAATCGATGGTTTTTCCATCAACAATCATCGTATAGAAATATATTCCGCTTGACAAATTACTTCCGTCGAATCTCACGCTATAAATTCCCGGTTTTTGATAGCCGTCAATTATTCTTTCAATTTCTTTACCCGTTATATCGTAAACTGATATTCGAACATTTGAGTAACTTTGAATTTGAAATTTGAAATTTGTAATTGGATTAAACGGGTTCGGGTAATTTTGAAATAATTTATACTCTTCCGGAATTACGGAAGATATTTGTCTTACATAGGTTACACTGTCTGGGTTTATAAACGAACGGATATTGAAGAATATATCCGGCGAGCCGAACCGACTGTCATTCCAAACTGTAATAATCCTGTCATAATAGAGACATATTGACGATGATACTTTCCCTGTTGTTGTATAGTAATTCGTCATAAGAAACGGGGCGCCGATATTTGTACCCGCCGCGTTAATTCTCTGGATGTAAGGCACATACTGAGAAACAGCATCCCGCCTGAAACAAACGACCATATCTCCGTTTCTTCTCTTGCTTATTAAAGGATATTGCTCTGAGCCATTATTCGAGAAACGGATGTTAGTTCCGTTAGGTGAACCGTCGGGATTGTACAGTTGAAGCAGATTATAAATTGAGCCTGAATAATCAAGCGTTTCGGTAAACACGATTGCGAATCTCCCCGAATCGTCCGACGATATTTGAGGTAGTGTTTGAAAATCCAATTGAACAGTGTCATTGTTGACTCTTGTGTTTACGCCGACTTTATTGCCGAATTTGTCAAATATTTGCATATATACATCATCACTGCCGCCAATTGAAGGCGGTCTATAATCATGCCATGCTATGATGAAACTGCCGTCACACCTTTTTGTAACAACAGGGTGCTGATGCTTTACGGTCGCTAATGAATCATCGTTTATTTTTTTATTCCCTCCAATTTTAACGCCGTTTGAATCTAATAACTGACAATAAATATTAATATAAGTAAGTGTAATTTTTCTTTGAAACACCACGACAAAATTTCCGCTTGTATCGCAGGAAATGCTTGGGCTCTGACCTTCAAGATATAATGAACTGTCTAATTTTACAATTCCAGTTATAGGATTACCGAATTTATTGAACAATTGGAATCTTGGCATAGTATCAATCCACGACAATCCGAAACTGCCATCCTTTCTCATTGCTATGCAGGGTGCATGCCCTGAAGCTGCAATGCGGAAATTATTGCCGATTTTTTGCCCTCTGTAATTGAACAACTGGCAGTATATTTCCTCGGCTTGATGGCGCAAATCAGACCAAACAATAATAAAGTTCCCGTCATTATCGACTCCGATTGAACCGCGTTCTTGTATTGCATTAGTAGTATCATCATTCACCTTTGTGTCGTTTACGAGTTGTGAATTGGCTTCATAAGGAGAAAATGCAATGATGAATAATGAGTAAAGAAATATGGTCAGCATTAATATTTTGTATTGTAAAAACATAATAATTCTTTTGATTTTATTTTATCAGAATCATTTTTTTTGAATCTAAAATCTTTCCATCAACAAACAAAGTATAGAAATATATTCCGCTTGACAAATTACTTCCGTCGAATCGCACGCTGTATATTCCCGGTTTTTGGTAACCGTCAATTATTCTTTCAATTTCTTTACCCGTTATATCGTAAACTGATATTCGAACATTTGAGTAACTTTGAATTTGAAATTTGAAATTTGTAATTGGATTAAACGGGTTCGGGTAATTTTGAAATAATTTATACTCTTCCGGAATTACGGAAGATATTTGTCTTACATAAGTTACGCTGTCTGGATTTATAAACGATCGGATGTTGAAGAATATATCCGGCGAGCCGAACCGACTGTCATTCCATACAGTAATTATCTTATCGCTATAAAGACATATTGATGATGTAACTTTTTCAGTAGTCGTATAATAATTAGTCATAAGAAATGGGGTGCCGATATTTGTACCCGCCGCGTTAATTCTCTGAATGTAAGGAATATACTGAGAAACAGCATCTCGTCTGAAACACACGACCATATCTCCGTTTCTTCTTTTGCTAACTAAAGGATATTGTTCTGTGCCATTATTTGAGAAACGAATGTTATTCCCGTTTGGAGAACCATCTGAATTATATAACTGCAGCAGATTATACGTCGAGCCTGAAGGATCGATTGTTTCTGTAAAGACTATTGCAAATCTTCCTGAATCGTCCGATGAAATTTGAGGAAGTGTTTGATAATCCCATTTAGCAGTATCGTTATTCACTTTCGTATTGCTACCGATTTTATCGCCATAACGATTAAACATTTGCATATATATGTCGTCCGTGCTATTTATCAAGTAAGTTCTGTAATCGTTCCAGGAAACTACGAAACTTCCGTCTCTTCTCTTAGTGACAACTGCCTTTTGATGCACTATGGCGTTTAACGAATCATCGTTTATTTTTTTATTTCCTCCAATTTTAACGCCGTTTGAATCTAATAACTGGCAATAAATATTAATATAAGTAAGTGAAATTTTTCTTTGAAACACCACGACAAAATTACCGCTTGTATCGCAAGAAATTGATGGTGCATTTGCTTGCAGATAATATAAACTATCTATTTTAATTATATTAGTAATAGGATTACCAAGTTTATCGAATAGTCGAAATTTTGGCACAGAGTCTATCCACGACAATCCGAAACTGCCGTCTTTTCTTACGGCTATGCTCGGCGCATGCCCTGAGGCTGCTATTCGAAAATTATTGCCGATTTTTTGTCCTCTGTAATTGAATAATTGGCAGTATATTTCTTCCGCTTGATGGCGTATATCAGACCATACTACAACAAAATTCCCAAAATCATCAACTCCGAGAGAAGCTTGATTTTGCGCAGTATAGGATGTATCATCATTAACTTTGAAATCATTCAATAGTTGGGAATTGGCTTTATAAGGAGTAAATGCAATAATTATTAAAACGCAAAGAAATATTTTCAGCATTAAAATTTTGTATTGTAAAAACATGAAAATTCTTTTGATTTTATTTTATCAGAATCATTTTTTTTGAATCGATGGTTTTTCCATCAACAAACATCGTATAGAAATATATTCCGCTTGATAGATTACCGCCGTCGAATAGCACGCTATAAATTCCCGGTTTTTGGTAACCGTCAATTATTCTTTCAATTTCTTTACCCGTTATATCGTAAACTGATATTCGAA
>JAJTBN010000149.1 GCA_021286895.1 Bacteroidota bacterium
AACAGCGGTCCTGAGAATTCCCCCGCCCGCCGCGAACAGGAAATTGAATTCTAAAAAACTCAGATAATATTTTATCAGACTTCCGAAAATAGTTTCGGGAGGGGCTTTAAAAACGTCTGCGCTGAACAGCGCGACGAATATTACCGCGATGGGCGCTGTCGCGGCGAGGACAATTGACAGCCTGAGAACAATCGAACGGATTATCGTTTTTCTGTCGAGATGCTTCAACGATATCGAGCAATAACCAAAATAGAAAAACAAAACGAACGAACCCGCATACGAAATAAAAGTGGTTATGATAATTTCAAAACTGTAAACACCGATATCGGGAATGATTTCAAGACATATTATGAACAGCATGACAGCCCAGAATATCAGATGCACGCGCGCTATTTGCCCTCTTGTTATCACTTAGTATTGCCGGGTGAAATTATCGAGTAAAATGATTTTTTGTATTTGTCCCCAACCGGAAGTTCCTTCCCTCCGATGAAAACGCTTTGTCCTTTTACGCTGCTTATCTTGTCCAGCGCAATCATATAAGATTTATGTATCCTTGCGAATTTACCCTTCGGCAGCGACTCCTCGATTTTCTTAAAACTTTGAAGCGTGATAATATTAGCCGCCTTCGTCTTTATTATTATATACTCGCTAAGCCCTTCGATGTAAACAATATCATCGAAATTCACCTTAACCATTTTCCCGTCCGACTTCACAAAGAAATATTTTTCATCTTTCACGCTGTTCGCAGCCTCTTCTTTTTTCCTGTTCATCAGGCTGCACGATTTTTCCACCGCCTTCAGAAATCTTTCAAACGTGAAAGGCTTCAGAAGATAGTCGGTTACGTCAAGGTCGAACGCGTCGGCGGCATAATTCCTGTACGCGGTCGTCATAATCACGAACGGTTTCTTATCGAGACTGCCCAGCAATTGCATTCCCGAAAGCCCTCCCATTTCTATGTCGAGAAAAAGCAGGTCGGTCTCGTTCGAAACAAGATATTCGAGAGCGCTCAGACCGTCGTTGAATTTCCCGGCGAGTTCGAGAAACGGCACCTTCGATACGTAATCTTCTACGATGTCAAGCGCCAATGGCTCGTCATCGACCGCGATGCATTTAACTTTCATATAGTTTGAGTTTTAAATTCACTTCGTAAGTTTTTTCTCCGTCGATAATTTTCAATTCGTAAGAACCGCCGAAAATCAAATCAAGCCTCTGCCTGATTCCTGCAAGTCCGAAACCGCTGTTCCTCGGCCTCTCCGCGTACGTCTCCTTCTTTCTGTTCCTCACGCTGAAATTCACTTCCCCGTCTGACTCGCTAAGTTTTATGATAACGTTCGGCGGCGTCCCGAGTTTGTTTCCGTGCTTGAAAGCGTTTTCTATGAATGGCATGAAAATCAGCGGCGGCACCGGCGCGCCGTCATCTTGTATTTCCGTTTTGTATTCTATGAAACCTCTGTCAGCATACCTTATTCTCTCGAGTTCCAGATAATTTCCTATGTGTCCCGCCTCGGATGATAAAGGGACCGTCTCGCCCGATGAATCATAAATCATGTATCGCATAATGTCCTTCAGTTTCCTTACTGTGTGCGCCGCGTTCTCGGGACTGCTTGATATCAGCGATTTGATGTTGTTCAGCGTATTGAAGAGGAAATGCGGATTCACCTGCGCTTTCAGCATCGCGAGTTCAGTTCTTAAATTCTGTCTTTCCCTGTCTTTACTCACTACCTGGTTTTCGTACCAGATGAGGGCTGCCTTCGAAATCAGACCCAGAGCCGAGAAGACGGATACGTTCGTGATAGATTCAAAAAGTCTTATCCCCAGCCCGTGCTCAAGTGTGTAAGAGACTAATCCCGTATCAGTGTAATACGAAGCGATTGGAAGAAATGACAGAAATGCCGTCGAATATCCCGCTGCCAGAATGAAAACGGGCGCCGCGACCGCGAGAATGATGATACCTTTTTTTGTGAACGTTTTGCTCCTGACAGGAAAATAGATAAAACGCGAACATATCAAGGAATATTCTGATAAACGCTCCTTCGAACCTCTGAAGATAAAACGAACCGATGCTGTAAGCAAGCGCGTCTAACAGCAGTATAGAGGCCGAGACAAGCCAGAATATCAAATGCAGGTATTTGAGGTTTCTTCTCCCCATTTATCGTCTTTCAAATATACGCATAACACTGTGAAATTTATCGCCAATTTAAACGTACACCTCCGAATAATAAGCGAAACCCAAAATATCATAAGCAATAGCCTCTCCGGAACATTTTTCACTTAGCAGTTACGTAGTTTCACAGATTAATTATGCGGCTTTGCTGAATATGAATATCCGCCCCGCTTTTACAATCGTATATATTATCGAAATGATGTTAGTGGATAAAAGACATGGATTTTCCCCGGCTTTCAGAATTAGTCCGGATGTTATCTGTTTGACAAAGTTTACTTAAATCAAACGCTTATATGAAAATAAGTGAACCGGGCAGTTTCACAATCGGCCGTAATTATTTCATTAACAGAAACGCAATAAACAAAAAAGATATGGCTATGAAATCAATTTTATTACTCGTAATAATTCTTATCGGACAGGTGATTTTTGCGCAGCAGGAACTCCCTGTAATTAAAGCGACCTCCGATATTGCCGACGTCAGAGACGGGAACGTATTGAATAAAGGCTTCTGGAAAATTTCACCGAAAATAAAACCGGATATCTATAAAACCGAATGTAAAAATACCACAGTTACATTTTATACGGATATTGATTCTATATCTTTTTTAGTGGAACCCGGACTCGAATATTCATACATAATCTTGCTGAACAACAAGGACTCGGCGCTCACTCAGATAATTTACGCGCCCGGATTCTTAGACGTGCTCAAAAACGCGTATCTGTATGATTACAGCGATACAAGAGAAATTAATAAATTCACGTACAAGCCGATGGACGATACCGGATTGATGGAAATCAGAAGAACATTTAAACTTGATTCGGTTGCCGGAGAAGGGAATGAAATATCGAAAATAATTAATCTCATGCACTGGGTGCACGACACTTATCCGCATGACGGTACAAAGGAAGTCTCTGAATATAATAGTGTTCTGGATTTAATGATTACATGCAGGAATGAACACCTCACTCTTAATTGCGGCGCGTTGGCGAATGTAATGAACAACTGCTATTTGTCGATGGGGTTTAAATCCAGACGCGTCGTTTGTCTGCCGAAAGACTCAAACGACGTCGATTGTCATTCCATAAACGCTGTATATTCAAACACCCTCAATAAATGGCTGTGGATAGACCCGACTAACGACGCTTACATTATGAATGAGAAAGGCGAACTGCTCGGGATATCGGAAGTCCGCGAGCGTCTAATTAATGATATGCCGATTATCCTGAATCCCGCCGCGAACTGGAATCATAAATCCTCAATCACAAAAGAAGAATATCTTTATAAATACATGGCTAAAAACCTCTACGCCCTGCAGTGCTTTATCTCGGGCGCAGGAGAAAGCAAGAGCAATTTATTACTGCCTTTGGAATATAACGGTATTATTCCAAGAACAATTATAAATAAGCCTAAATGTACAAATAATCCAAACGTGTTCTGGGAAAAGCCGGAATAAATGAAACTCCCGGATATAAACGAATCACCCGGACGTATGGCATTCTCCAGATATTCACTCGTTCGCTGATTATTTCCGCCGGTTCGCTGAATATGATTATCCGGCGCTGTTCCTGATGCGTATATTTTATTAAACGTATATCGTAAAAAAATATTTTAAAACGAAACATATTATGAAAACACTCATTACATTAATCTTATCAATTTTCATCGCATCGGTTTGCTTCTCGCAGCCGATTCCTCCTGACAGTCTGTATCTCGGGCTTCCCCGCCCGGGCGACTCCGCCGTGATTTTCGCTCCCGGTCTGATTTCAATCGCAGGAAGGAAAGAGTCGGCGGTCACTATTTCTCCTGACGGCAAATCAATTATTTATTCTATCGAGTTTTATCCGTCGCCGGGAAATCCCTATACAATGCATATTGAATACAAAAACAACAAATGGCAGCCGCCCGAGAATACTTCATTCACTTCGGGAAGAAAAACCAACGAACCCTTTTTCGCCTTTAACGGAAACAGAATTTATATGAGCGCGAATCTAACGCTTAATCAGGTCGGCACAATGGACCTTGCTTATGTTACGAGGAACGATACGGTCTGGAGCCAGCCCGTAAGTATGGGTACCCCCCCAAACACGACTTCAGACCAGTATCATCCCTGCATAGTTGCGGATACATCGGTGTACTTCTCTTCAAGCGCGGGACTAATAACCTGCTCACGCTATCATAACGGCGCGTATCTTCCGCGGGTTACAATCCCGTATCCGGTAAACTACGCGAACACCACGCAGACATGGGGAGACCCGTATGTTTCTCCCGACGAAAGTTATATGATTTTCAAATCCACACGTCCCGGCGGTTTCGGAGGCAACGATTTATACATTTCCTACAAGAAACAAAACGGGAAATGGACTAATCCTAAAAATCTCGGAAATAAAATCAACACACAATATGACGAAAGAGCAGGCGACGTTACTCCCGACGGGAACTATATGACGTTTGGCTCAAATGACGATATGTACTGGGTATCGACCGGCTTCGTAAACCGATTGAGGCAAACAAATTTTATCCCGTATCTTATGTATCAGATTCCGAATAAAACGGATTCGCTCGGACATGTGATTTCCTTCACGATACCCGACAGCACTTTCGTTGATGACGACGGAAACAATACGCTTACATATTCCGCGGCGCTCAAAAACGGGAACCCCCTGCCGTCGTGGCTTCAGTTCAATCCATCGACGAGGACATTTTCAGGACTGCCTGTTTCGCCAGAAACGGATTCAATACGCGTTACCGTCACGGATACCGCTAACGCGACAGCGAATTGTGTTTTCGTTCTTAAAATCGAAAACCATACTTCGATACGTCAGTTGAACGGCGGACTAAACGATTACAAACTATTTCAGAACTACCCGAATCCTTTCAATCCTTCAACCACTATAAAGTTCTCACTCCCGAAATCGGAATTTGTTTCACTGATAATATATGACGTGCTCGGCAAGGAAGTTGAAAATGTTTTCTCGGGTTTGCTGAAAGCCGGCTCTTATAACGCTGAATTCAATGCCGCTAACATTCCCAGCGGCATTTATTTCTATTCACTTAAGTCGAATTCGTTCTCCGACAGAAAGAAAATGGTTGTGCTTAAATAGTCTCTGATAATTTCTGATTATTTGAAAACTAAATTTAATAAATCGTGAAACTGCAAATATATTTTTTCTCAATTATATTTTTTATGAGCCTGCACTCCGGACTGTACTGTCAGACCGTGTCTCAATCTCCCATTATTGATTATTCAATATATCTTGTTCCGGGAGGAGGCGTGCATTCCTCCGTTTCTTCCGTTACAGATAAAAACGGGAATACGTTTGCCGCAGGCGGGACAAGAGGCGGGCTTAAAGTAACAAACGACGCGTATCAGAAAAATTATAGCGGGCATAACGACGAAACCGGCGGCGACATTTTTCTTATGAAATTGTCGCCGTCCGGCGGACTTATTTACTCGACTTATCTGGGATGTTCAGGCTCTGAACACTACTGCCTGCAAATCGCGCTTGACGATAATGAAAACGTGTACGTCGGCTTTACTACGAACTCAACGGGTTTACCGGTATCCGGCAACGCTTATCAGAAATCGAATAAAGGCGATAACGACCATTACATAATTAAATTCAGTAACGACTGCAAATACATCGCCTCCACTTACCTTGGCGGCATCGGCGACGACCATTGGACAAGACTCGCAGTTTACAAAAACACTCTTTTCCTCGTCGGGAAAACCACATCGCCGGATTTTCCCGTTTCGGATAACGCCTTTCAAAGGAGTTACGATAACTCCTCCCCGCCCGACACCTCTCAGCCGTGGCTTTCGGGCGATATAACGATTACGTCGCTGTCGTTGAATCTCGATAAAATATTCCGCTCGACTTATCTGGGCGGAGGCTCTCTGGATTATGTTAATTCATTCACCTTCGGCAATGACGGTAAAATATATCTTGCGGGCGGAACATATTCCTGCAATTTCCCCGTAACGGAAAACGCGTATAAGAAAACTTTGTCGGGAACGATTGACGGATTTTTGACAGTCATGAATCAGAAACTCTCTAAAATATCTTATTCGACATATATCGGCGGAGATTCAACAGACCAGGTCAACTCCGCGGTACTGTTAAACCCGGGAAACATCATTCTCGCGGGCGAAACGAAGTCGCCCGATTTTCCGGTAACATCCGACGCGCTCAGCAATAAATATTTTGGCGGCAGGTCCGACGGCTTCATAATGAAATTCAATCTCAAATCGAACAAGCCGGTTTACTCAACTTTTATCGGCGGAACAAAGAACGATTACGTAAACTACGCCGCCATTACCGGAAGCGGTAACTTCGTGCTCGTCGGAAGTTCCTCGTCGAAAGATTTCCCTGTAACAAATGACGCGATACATCAGACAATCGACGGCGGAATGGATTTAGTGATAATGATACTCGACAAAACCCTGAAGCGGATTGAATACTCTACATACGGCGGCGGCTCGAAGCAATTGATAATGATGCCGAACGCGGACTACACAAAATGCGGGAGCCTGTTAATCTCATTCATAAACTATTACAAAGAATTTCCTGTAACGATGAAATATACAGAGCCCGACAGCACAGGAACAAACTGCCTGATGAAACTCAATTTAGAAGACAAATGACACGGCAGAAAAACGCCCGATAAAACAAATAATTTCTCCGCCCGCATATAAAAATATTATCAACTCCTGATAATATTTTTATATGTGAAATCCGCACTTTTATGCAAACAAAAGCACAAACAATGTTTGCATTCATAACATTATTCGACTGGCTCCTTGTGATAATCGGACTGCCCTTAGCCGTCTATTATCTGCCGATAATACTCTCATATCTCGAAGGCAACCCCGAAGGCGCCCGCCGCTACAAAGAGCATTGGAAACGCATACTCAGATTCTTAAGGGACGGGAAGTGAATTTGTGATAAATAGCCATAGTTTATTATTAACACATAATTGAATAAACAATAATCAAAATAATTATTATTTTGCGGATAACCACTTGGATTAATAATCTTTAGTTTTGTCATACCGTTTTTTTGTCATACCGGCGAAGGCCGGTATCAATAAGCGGTAACACTGAAAGGAAAATGTATCCAGTGTTTGTCATACCGTTTTTTTGTCATACCGGCGTAGGCCGGTATCCATAAGCGGTAACACTGAAAGAAAAATGTATCCAGTGTTTGTCATACCGTTTTTTTGTCATACCGGCGAAGGCCGGTATCAATAAGCGGTAACACTGAAAGAAAGCAGCACCCACAGAAATAAAAAGGAGGAATGGCAATGGAAGAACGACGTTCTTATTTCGTTTATCTCCTTGCAAGCAAGAAGCACGGAACGCTCTATACAGGCGTTACGAACAATTTAATCCGCCGGGTCATAGAGCACAGGGAAAAACTAATAAAGGGTTTTACCGCGAAGTACAACGTCAATAAATTGGTTTACTTTGAATCTTTCACATATGTTGACAAGGCAATAAACAGAGAAAAATGCATTAAGGAATGGCACCGTGAATGGAAAATCAGATTGATTGAAACGGATAACAAGGAATGGCGCGACTTGATTTACGACTTCGCTACCGAAAAAGAATTGAGTGATTTAAAAGAAGTAATCATTCAGGATTATAATTATTCGCAAAACGAAAAATAGTAATGGTTATGGATTCCGGCCGAGAGCACGCCAGACCTTATGTTTAAAATGGTAAGTCTCAAAAGTATTTTATAAATTAGTT
>JAJTBN010000150.1 GCA_021286895.1 Bacteroidota bacterium
GGTCGATGTGGAAATCCTTGGAAAGAAAATCATACGCTCCCTGTCTCATGGCTTTAACGACGAAATCTATCTCATCGAATTCTGTTACAATTATGACAGGCAGAAACGGGTCAATTTCCCTGTGCACCCGTTCGAGAAGTTCGAGACCGTGAATATCGGGTAACTGCAGGTCGAGAAGGAGAACCGAGACTATATTTTTTCTCAGGAGGTCGAGACCGTCGACGGCGTTAGCGGCTGTCAGAACGTCGAACCTGTCGCTGAGCATAAGTTTCAGGTCCTCCGTAAACTCCCGGCTATCGTCAATGATTAGTAATGTATTCTTTTCCATATTAAACTTTATTGAATGAAATGACGAACTTCGCCCCCGGATTGAATCCGGAATCAAAGTTCAGAGAGCCGCCGTATTTTGAAACTACGGAGCCGGCATAAAAGAGCCCGAATCCCCTGTCGACGCCTTTAGTCGAGAAACCTTTCTTAAAAAGATTTTCCTTCACTCTTTCAGGAAGTCCCGGTCCGGTATCGGAATAAGCCAGAGTCAGGGTATCGGCATCTGAACTGACCAAAATATCTACGGTCATGTTTCCCTTCCCCGCTTTAGCGGACCTGAAAGCTTCGAGAGAGTTTTTTACGAGTATATTCAGGACTTCAATCAATTCGACCTGATTGAAAATGACGTGAGTATAATTTCCTTTTATTGAAGTCACGAAATTGACGTCACCGTTATCCGTTTCGTAACTTTTAAGAACCGTATCAATCACCTGCTTAACGTCGGTTATAAAATTTTCCTCGAGGATTTTCGTTATCAGTTTAATATTCGTAATGCAGACTCTCGCGAGTTCGACAATCAGTTCCGCGTCGACGTTCGCACCGGATATACCGCCGTTCTTCGTTATTATAATCTGAAGTTCGACGAGTTTATACTTGAGCATACGGGCATTAAGAAGAAGTTTTTCGTTAGAGATTCTGATATCGTTATACACTGATATTTTCGGCATATCTTTAAGAATGAGATTAACGTTAGCCGAAATAAACTCAATCTGATGGTAAACGGTAGTAATATACTCGCTTAGGAGCAGTTCAAACCTGCCGAAGAGAATTTTGCTTTCCTCCTGAGTAACGCCGACAAGCGAAGTTTCGAGATAACTTTTATTTTTCAGAAAAAGTGAAATTCTGTTGAGGCACATGAGCGAAGTCTCTCCGTGTCTGAACGCTTTAATTTTAGTGAGCAACGTCGCGAATGAATTGCCGCCGTTCATATCCGTTTTCGGCTGAGGTTCATCTTCGATTTCCCATACTACGGCCTGAATCAGTCCGTTCTGGAGCAATTTAGAGCGGCTTTCAACGAAGACAATGCTTCCGTCTTTTTTCTTAATATACCTTTTTGTAATAATTGTTTTTCCCTCGCCAGCCTCAAATATTTTGGGCGGATTTTTCACGAGTTCAGGTTCATGTATAAACTCGACAAGATTTTTCCCGATTATTTCTTCTTTATCGCATCCGAGAAGCGCGCAGGCTGCATTATTAATGCTAACCATATTGCCGGTCAGATTAACGATAAAAATCGCGGCCGCGGCTTCTTCAACGAGCGCTTTATAATCGCTCTGAGACTTTGATGCTTTTTCAAAGAGTATTCTTTCGGTAACATCTTCAACCATATAAAACCTTCCGAGATATTTTCCGGAGGAGTCATGAATAACGGAAGAAAATCTTCTAAGGCTTCTTCCGTTTTTAAGGGTCATGACATCTTCGAATGACACGACATTCTGCGGTATGCTGTACTGCATGGAATTTTCGAGGAATTTTTCTCTATTGCCAACCTGTTCGGAGCACAAATCCCTGATGTAAGAATTATTAATGTCAGGGAACTTTGTATCGGCGAGCGACTTATCGATGCCCCACAATTCACAAAAAACGGGATTCATCAGGACTATTTCGTCGGTAAAATAATTCACGACATAATAGCCGATTCTCGCGCTTTCGCCTATAATCCTGAAAAGCGCCTCGTTCCTTGACGTAGTATCTTCGCTGATAATTCTTTCAGTAATATCCTGAATGACACCGCAGTAGAAAACGCCTTTCGTGTCGGACGCTTTTACCATAAGGTTTTCGACCCAGATAAGTTCTCCGTCGGATTTAACGCATCGGAATTTCTGTTTAAGAATTCCGGGTTCCTTTTTGTCCTTCCATGCATTAAAAGTCAGGAGAAAATCATCGGCATCCTCGCCGAAGATAATTTCCGGAATAAAGTTTATTTTACTTAGATTAGCAGGTTCATACCCGAGGAGATCTGATATCTTTGAAGAAATAAACCCGTCTTCGCGGCCGATTTCATACAAGAGTATGTTATCGAAATTATCGAGTATGGTACCGAGTCTGTACTTTGTATGTATAAGTTCGTGAATAGCGTTTTTGGTATCCGTAACATCCCATCCTATTGACTGAACTTCCTCTATTTCCCCTTTTTCATTCCTGATAGCGGCGCATTCAAAACTCACCCATTTAGTTCCGTAGTTTGTAATAATTCTTGATTCAATAATGCCTGTCACGCCGTCGTAAATGCAGGCTTTAACTTTTTTATCGATATAATCGGAATCTTCAGGATGCATGAACGAGAGAAAACTTTTCCCAAGGAATTCTCCGGCTTTTTTCCCGAATAATTCGCAGCATGCATCGTTGACGTAGGTTATGCAGTCATCAAGCCCTGCTCTTACGACAAGACTTTTTCTGAGGCCAACGATACTCCTATAGCGTTCTTCGCTTTCTTCAAGCGCCTTGAGCAGTTTTTTAAGCCCTGTAAGTTCTGTCAGTCTGACGGATGTATAGACAACTTTGCCGTCATCGTCTGTGAGGGGAGTAAAAATCGCCTCGAAGAAGAGCATTTCGCCCGAATCCTTCTTGAAATGAATTTCCTGATGAACGTTTTCACCGCGGAATGAACGGGAGAAAGCGGCTTTAAATTTATCGACGTTATACGGAGCGAGGAAGTCATATATCGGGAATCCGCTTTTTATCTCGATATTCGCATTTTCCTTTATATAATTAAAAGAGTACTCGTTATAGAAACGGATTTTATGCTCCCTGTCGACAACGAGGTTAGTGTATTCGGCTTTGTTGATTATTTGATAGATGGATTCCTCAAGCATAGTGATAATCTATGCTTTTATTTGATATATTTAAATAGAAAATTTCAGTGGAAGAATTAATCTTTATTGTGCCGGCTGCAAACTTTTTGGACAAAAAAATAGGAGAGCTGTTTCCCCGTCAGCCCTCCTCATCTACCTCATTTATAAGGAGTGAAAGTATAGGTAGGTAAAACTCATTTACTGTTTGATAGTATAACAGCAATACGTTCCTATAAAATTCCCGAAAATAAAAATTTTTTTAAAAATTTTTAATAAGGCTTAAAATTCGTATTTTTACGCATGAAAATAAATAAAAAATATTACAGAACAATCCGGGATAACGGTAAAAAGCGCGTTTCAGTTTTCGCGATTGACCAGAATTCACTTCCGTTCAGATTCAGTATCATAGAGTTGAAGAGCACGGGCGATATTTACAAAGCCATCAGAGAGATGACCGTAAGGGGCGCTCCGCTTCTGGGAGTGGCTGCCGCGTACGGGATTTATTTCGCATGTACTGAAGCGGCGGGAAAGTCATACAAAGGGAAAGACTTCAGCGATTATGTTTACGAAAAGTACAAATATATTTTATCGGCGCGTCCTACTTCTGTCAATCCGGAATGGGCTATGAAGAAATCGCTGGGTGAAGTCGCGAAAGGACGGGATACGAGGGAAAAAATCAGCAGGGCTTTAAATACGGCCCGCCGTATCGCGGATGAGGATGTAAGGAACTGCATAAGAATCGGAAGAGCAGGCAGCAAAATAATTTCGGACATATACAGAAATAACAGGAAAAGACCTGTAAATATACTGACGCATTGCAACGCAGGATGGTTAGCATGCATCGATTACGGCACCGCGTTGTCGCCTGTTTATATTTCAGCGGAGAGGAAGATTCCCGTACATGTCTGGGTCGAGGAAACGAGACCGAGGAATCAGGGCGCGAGGCTGACAGCATTTGAACTAATGCAAAACGGAATACCACACACAATAATAACCGACAATGCCGGGGGGCTTGTAATTCAAAAGGGCATGGTTGACGCGGTATTCACAGGTGCGGACAGGATAACGAGCAAGGGCGACGTATGCAACAAGATAGGCACTTACAAGACAGCGCTCGCGGCACATGACAACGGCGTCCCCTTTTATGTCTGCGCTCCGTTATCATCGATTGACTTTACGATAAAGGACGGACTTGAAGATATCAAGATAGAAGAACGAGATGCAGACGAGGTAAGATACGCGCGAGACGGAAGAAAGAAAATCGAACTTTGTTCGCCGGGCAGCCCGATAAAAAACTACGGGTTCGACATAACTCCTTCGAGGTTAGTGACAGGAATAATTACCGAAAACGGATTGATTAAGGCAGAAGCGGGTGAAATCCGGAAATTCAGAAGCGGGAAATAAAAAAAGGTTACCCGGCAAAGCCGGGTAACCCGACAGAATTATTTGTACTTGATAGTAAGGTAAGAAGAAGCAAGGGTGTTACCGTTGCAGTCTCTTACATAAACATGGTAATAACCTGAATCGTAGAAAGTGACTTTTTTCCAGAACCAGGTCCAGTCATAGCCCATGTCTTCCTGTGAAATTGTAGTGTTGTAATCTTCCGAATAATCGCTGTTAACCTTATAGATATCATAACTAATCCAGCTGCAGCCGACTTCATAAGGAAGCCTTACCAGAAAATAGAAATATCCTCCCCCGCGAGGAATATTAAAGGTACTGCTTTCGGTGATAGGATAGCCTGATTTATCAACGCCTTCGCAGAAATAAAGAGTCTGAGATTTTACGGAACCGGCGAACATAGAAACAACACCAAGAACAGCAATAAGAAATAAGAGTTTTTTCATGATACCCCCTTTAATTTTTATAAATTAGTTACTTAGATGTGTCAATATCAAGAAAATAAACTAAAATATCAATGGCGTGTGTATAAAAAAACAGGAATATTCCTGTAATGAAATACAGAAATATTCCTTCAATATCAGATACAGCCGGTTACTTACAGTTTTGGCTTATACTCTCTAATCTCAAGTTTTCCGGTTCCGCCGCAGTATGGGCAAGTAATTCTTGCAATTTTTGTGCCAACATTACTCGCATGTCTTCCATTATCCTGTCTGTTAAAATCATATATAATTTTGTTCAGGTAGCCCAGCCCCTGGCAATCGGGACAATCAACATGTTTGATAATCAGATACACTGTTTGCGGATTATTTTTACCCGTATCCTTGTCAGTCACCTGAGCATAAGTCAGAAAGGTAGGTAACAATATAAAACCCAATATTATGATTGCAGTTTTCATATATACCCCGTTTTTTGGTTACTTATATTACGTTCGAAAGAATTTAAAGTTTCAGGTGTTGAATTTCAATGTTAAGACAGGAAAAATAATTAATTTATTTTGCACGGAACAGACACTATTTCTACAGTTTGGTACAATAATTGAAAACACATTAATCAATAACGACTGATAAGGAGGAAGAATGGATTTCTTTAACGCCTGTTTTGACGGCAATATTCAGGACATTTTCCCTGCGGATACCACCGCCCGGCATTATGATAATCCTGTTGCCTGCCTGTTTAACAAGATTCGCGATAGTATTAATACCGGCGGCGGCGGATTCTTTGCATCCGGAGGTAAGGATTCTGCCGAAACCGCAAGCGATAACTTTTTCGAGATTTTCATAAGGATTTGCAAATGAATCGAACGCCCTGTGAAAAGTTGACGACATAGGTTTTGCAAGCGAGACGAGTTCTTTATTCAGATTAGTATTTATCTCATTATTTTCCGTTAGGATGCCGAAAACAACGCCGTCGGCGCCCGCATTTTTACAGGCAATTATATCATTCTTCATAATTTCGATTTCTTCATTTGAATAAAAGAAGTTTCCGCCGCGGGGTCTAATAATCACATGAAGTTTTATATTAAAATCTTTTCTAACTTTCTGAATCATGCTTATTGAAGGAGTAACACCGCCTTCTGCCCGACTGCTGCAGAGTTCGATTCTATGCGCGCCGGCATTGACGGCTTTAGCGGCAGAGCCGTAATCGAAGCATGCTATTTCAAATATTAAATCTTTCATTTACCGAGAATGCCGTTCAGAGTTTTTATCAATGACACATCGTTTAAGATTCTGCATGAATTCACGTAAGTGACTTTTCCTGAGCCGCCTGTTCCTTCGAGGCCAATTTCAGAAAGGAGTGATTTAAGGCGTCTGACAGTGCCTTCGTTTCCGTCGACTATTCTGATGTTATCATTTCCTATTACACTCTTAATCATTTCTTCATAATAATTAAAATGAGTACAGCCAAGGACTACTGCCTCATACTCATCAAAATTGATTCCCAAAAATTTTTCTTTCAAATATTCTCGCGGTTCATTTCCGCTGAAATTAAAATCCTCAGCGAATTTGACAAGCCCATCGAGAGCAATTTTATCGGCAATCCTGTTAGTATCAATTTGCTTCAGAAGGTTTTCGAGTTTTTCTTCTTTGAGTGTAAGCGAAGTAGCGGCGACGAGGACTCTTTTGTCGCCGGAATTTTCGATAGCCGGTTTTACTGCGGGTTCCATACCTATAATCGGGAAATCATAAATCATACGCAATTCTTCAATCGCGAGGCTTGTCGCTGTATTGCAGGCAACAACGAGGGATTTGATATTCATGCCTGCCAGAAACTTTACCGCTTCAGCGATGAATGCTTTTACCTGTCCTCCGGATTTTGTGCCGTAAGGGACGTTGTCCGTATCAGCGAAATAAATGAAATCTTCGAGCGGGAGGACTTTCATCGCGTCTTTAAGCACGTTCATGCCGCCTATTCCGGAATCAAAAAACGCGATTCTCATATTCTTCTTATCCATTCTGTTCTTATCTCAATAATTTTAAAATTTCTTCTCCTGTACCAATACTGTAACCGCACCGGAAAAAATCCACCGCTCCTGATTTATTGACGAGGAAAACGGCGGGAAGTTCGCTGCAAACGACCGACTCATTTATTTTCACTATATAGCCGTTCATTTTTCCTTCTTTGTCATACGCAAAAACGACGTTCGGCATTTTGCCGTCGAACGAGACGTAATTAATAAACTCTGCATTGAATCCGGGTTCGACGAGAAAAATTATTTTTCCGCCCCAGTCGTTTAATTCCTCCGCCACGACGAGTATATCATTCATGAGATGTTTCGAAGGTTCCTTATCAGGGTCAATGACTGAAAGCACATACCCCGCGCCGCCGGCAAGAGCGGAAATTTTACTTTCAGTTCCCGTTTTAATATCGACGACATTGATATCGCCAGTGCTGACATTTATTTTAGAACCGATTTCGCTCTGAACTTCCGGAACACGGACAGGAACATAGGTCAGCCGGTTTTCACTAACCTCAAAGAATGATACGCCGCTGAGGACAGAGCCGTCCTGTTTTCTGTTACCGGTAACGAGCATATATTTTCCCGCGGGGACCTCAACTGAATCGGGGAATTGCGACACGGGTTTTCCCTCGTCGAATTCAAGGCTTCTGAAAACTCCGTCTTTAAACAGTTCTATAGTAAAGTTAGTATAGTACTTCGGTATAACTCTTCCTGTATTGGTAAGGTTTATGAATCCTTTCCCGATTTTTTCCTGCGCCCGGGTATCGAACACGACGTCCTTCCAGTCATTCCCGTCGAGGTACTGCGGAACGAGTGTTACGGGGTTCAGTCTGGCAGGATAGCCGAAGGTCCTGCAGGCGGCAACAAAAAGTATATCCCGTGATTTGCTGTCGCAGACACCGAG
>JAJTBN010000151.1 GCA_021286895.1 Bacteroidota bacterium
CTTGCCCTGCTTTTTTTGTAACTTTTTAATGCCTGTGTACGTTTTTATTAATGGGAAAACAATATGATAAAGGTATTAAGAGAAGAATCTGTCAGCAAAGGGGCAAAAACGTTCACGATTGTTGTGACATTCGACGGAGAATCATACTCAGCCTGCGGCTACGTTGACGGTTTTCTTATAAACGAGACAAGCCAGTACGCGAATGAATTTGAGAGAGAACTTGAGCCGTACAGCCCCGAAATAGAAAATCTTATTTTCCTGATAAGGGACGATATCTTCGACCACGAGTATTAATATATTTGCATTTCAAAAACAAATCCGTTTAAGTATTTTCATTCATAGTTAAATTATCAGCAGTCAATGCTTCTTCAAATCCACCCGGTAAATCCGGAAGAAAGAAAATTAAAGATAGTTACGGAATGTCTTAAGGACGGGGGCATTATCATCTACCCCACGGATACCGTTTATTCGCTCGGATGCGACCTGTTCAACCATGACGCGATTGAGAGGGTCGGAAGAATCAAGAACATCAACCCTAAGACCGCGAACTATTCAATAGTTTGCTATGATTTAAGCCATCTTTCGGATTTTGTATTCAGCATCGATACTCCCCTTTACAGATTAATGAAAAAGTCTTTGCCCGGAGCATTCACATTCATTCTTAAGGGCAACAATAATGTACCGAAAATATTCAAGAGCAAGAAAAAAACCGTAGGCATTAGAGTGCCCGATAATTTAATAGCAAGGTCGATAGTCAAAATGCTCGAGAACCCCATAACATCGACTTCGATTCATGAACCCGACGACCCGGATGATTACATATCGGACCCCGAGATTATTTACGAAAAATACGGTAACATAGTTGATATAGTCATCGACGGCGGATTCGGGAACAAAAAGCCTTCAACAGTCGTGGATTGTTCTGACGGAAGCGTTACGATATTAAGGCAGGGACTCGGCGACCTTGACAGCAACGCCTGAGAACCCCGCCTCGAATTTTCCTAAAGCCATTCTTCTTCTATAATATTCCCGCGAATACCGACAACAGTGTATTTGACGGGTACCTTTCTTGACGCGGTTTCAACGGCAAGTTCAGCCATTTTGAGAAGTCCTCCGCAGCATGGCACTTCCATTATCACAACATGAATTGTATTTATTCTTGATTCGTCTATTAGTACTCTTAGTTTCTCAAGATAAACCTCCTTGTTTGAGTCCAGTTTAGGGCAAGCGATAACGAGTTTTTTTCCTTTAAGGAATCTGCCGTGAAAATCCGGAATGCTGAACGGAACGCAGTCCGCGGCTATGAGCAGGTCCGCGTTATGGAAATGATTCGCAGAAGGATTCGCAAGATGCAGTTGTATAGGCCAGTGAGTCAGTTCCGACTGAAGCGAAACATTCGTCACGCCGCCAAGAGGCACGAAATTTCTTTCCTGTGAACCGGGACAGCCTCCTCCGTGATTCATGACAGGAGTCTCAATCCGGACAAATTCGTCCCTGAGAAGCGGTTCGAGGTTAATTTTAATCCCGTTATCATCGAGATATTTAATCCCTTCGCTGAAGTAGCCTGTTTCGTTATGGTCTTTCAGGTGTTTCAGATGCGCGAGAATGACTTTTTCGCCCATGCGCGAAATTCTCTCCATCACAGCCGTTTCGCTGTAAGGTTCGGCTTCCCTTTCTTCGAGCATAATCGCGCCCTCAGGGCAATCGCCGATACAGGCGCCCAGCCCGTCGCAGTAAAGTTCGCTGACGAGTTTCGCCTTGCCGTCAATCATCTGCAGCGCGCCCTCATGACAGCCGTTAACGCACTGCCCGCAGCCGTTGCATTTCTCTTCGTCTATCTTAATGACTGTTCTTTTCATAAGTAGTTTTTAATCAGACAAATATATCTTATTTGAACGGGAAAAACAACGGAAATCGTCAGCCGGGAAATCGTCAGCGGGAACGGCGGCGGGTGCGGATTATTAGAATTGATATTATGTTTATATAACATTAACTTGCTTCGATTCAGATTATCCACGGAAGGGTGGGTGAGTGGCTGAAACCAACGGTTTGCTAAACCGTCGTACGGGTCAAACTGTACCGAGAGTTCGAATCTCTCCCCTTCCGCGATTTTTTATTATACCCCGCGGTTATTTCAGTCCCTGCGCAAAATTCAAAGCGTTTGCCTTAAAGAATTGAAATTCTTATAAATCAAGACTAATTTGCTGAAATTCATAACAGGAGATTATCTTGACGGAAGAAAGAAAACAAAAGGCTTCTATAAAATCATTCCCGCGGAATTTCTGGATTGTAATTCTCATGGAATTCTTTGAAAGAGGTTCTTATTACGGAGTAATGTCGGTGCTTTCCGTTTACCTTGTTCTCTCGGTCGACAAGGGCGGTCTGGGTTTTTCAAAAGAAAGCGTCGGAGTTATAATGAGCGTTACAACTCCCCTGCTTTACATTCTCCCGATACTTTCGGGAGCGATAGCCGACAGGTTCGGGTACAGGAAGATGCTTGTATTTTCATTTCTTGTAATGAGTCTTGGATATCTTTTTACGGGTCTTGTAACAAGTTACGCGCTTGTATTCGTCAGTTTGCTTTTCATGGTACTCGGAGCGGGTACTTTCAAGCCTATAATCTCCGGAACAATCGCGCGTTCGACGGACGAGTCGAATTCTGGATTGGGATTCGGAATTTATTACTGGTCAATAAACCTCGGCGCGTTCATATTCCCTCTTATCCTTATCCCGATACTTAAGGAAATTTCATGGTCGTATATTTTCTTTATGGCGGCAATCGGCACAGGATGGCTCTTCTTCCTGAATCTGTTCGCCTACAGGGAACCGAAGCGGCCGGAAAGTTCCAAGACTCTCGGAGAAGTGATGGCGGGCATGGTAAAGGTGCTTACGGACTGGAGATTCATACTCATGATTGTGATTTATTCCGGTTTCTGGATTCTTTACTTCCAGATGTTCGGCACGGTTCTCTGGTACCTTAAAGATAACATGGACATGACTCCTGTTGACAGGTTTGTAAACGGAATTCTCGCTTTCTTCATCAGCAATCCGAACTGGAAATTTGACGCGGAGCATGTGACCGTCATAAACGCGGGAACAATCATTCTTCTTCAACTTGTAGTATCATCGATTGTAAAAAACCGGAAAGCCCTGCCGACGATGATAGTCGGCATAGGTCTCGGAACTATCGGCATGGCGATTCTCGGCATATCGGCGCAGGCATGGGTATTCATGGCGGGAATGATAATCTTCTCACTCGGAGAGATGACGGCGCATCCGAAATTCATAAGTTATGTGGGGTTGATAGCGCCCGAGGACAAGAAAGCGCTTTATCTGGGATATTCGTTTCTTTACGGAGTCATAGGCAGCGGCATCGGCGGTGTGCTGGGGGCGTATACATACGTTCATTTTGTGGATACACTTCACAATCCGTCGGCGTTATGGTTCATGTTCAGCCTTATAGGAGTGGCCACGATAATCGGACTGCTGTTGTTCGCGAAATTTCTCGCGCCGAAAGGAAAACACTGATTTTAGCAAGGGCGGATGACCGCCCTTTTTGATATTTGCTAAATCAAATTTATACTTGAATATTATGTCTAAAAATACAATTATACACTAATATCTAAACTATAAGACTATGAAAAAACTTCTTACTGTTCTAATCATTCTGACCGCTTTTTCTTTCACATCGAGAGTTTATTCCGGCGACAGAATGATGCTCGTAGAATTCTTCACGAGTTCGACATGCGGCCCGTGCGCCGCGAACAATCCCGTTATGACGGCATTTGTAAATTCAGTCAGCGCCGATATGCTCGCCGCGATTGGTTTCCACATGAACTGGCCGTCGCCGGGAAATGACCCGATGTATCTTTACAATACGGCTGACAACACGACCAGGAGAGGATATTACAGCGTTAACGCGATACCCGCGGGTTTCTTCGACGGGTTAATCAGCATACCTCTTCCGTATTCACAGACAAACCTGCAGTCGTATTTTGACCAGAGGAAAAACATTCTCAGCCCCGTCACGATTATACTTCGCGACAGCACATTCGGCGACAGCGTGCAGGTAAGAGTCGGCGTGCTTTGCGAAACTTACATCGATAACACGATGGCGACTCTTCAGGTCGGAGTAATAGAAGAAAATATCCACTATTCATCGCCTCCGGGAACAAACGGCGAAACCGACTTCAACTGGGTGATGAGAAAAATGCTTCCAAACGCGGGCGGCACGCAGATAAACCTTATTCCGGGTACATATTCGGAATACGTTTTCAAGTACAAGATGGACCCGATATGGGTAGCGAACAAGATTAAGAACATCGCTTACGTGCAGGCTTCGTCAAAGGAAATTCTCAACGCGGCGAAAGCGCTATCGAATTTCAGCCTGATGACAAATCCGTCATTCCTTACTGTTTCTCAGGGAACGGCGGCGGCTAAGACCTTCAAGGTAAAAATTCCTTACGTAGCCTCGGGATACACGTCGCCTGTGACTTTCACGGCTGACATCCAGCCGGCGACAACGGGAATTACGGCAACCTTCCCGTCGGGAACGACAATCTCCAATTTCCCTGATTCGCTGAGCGTACAGGTCAGCACGACGGCGTCAGTGCCGGCGGGCACATACAAAATCGTTCTTACAGGAACAAGCGCGAGCGGAAAAATGCATAAGATATGCGCGGACCTTCTTGTGGGAAAGAATTACGTTACTATCAGAACGAGCAACAACATTCCCGATATTTCGGTTGACAACGTGACTTACACCGGTTCAAAACTGTTCAACTGGGATATCAATTCCAATCATACGATAAAAGCCGTATCTCCTTACACAATATCCGCGACAAGGTATGTATTCGTCAACTGGAGCGACGCGGGCGACACGACGCACACAATCACAGTAAACTCGAACACTTCGACTTACACGGCGAATTACAAGACGCAGTTCAGGGTTCTCGGTACTTTACAGCCTTCGGGAATTCCCGCGACTGTCAACGGCGGAAACCAGTACTTTGATTCCGCGTCAAGCCCGACAATTTCGGTCTCTCCGACTACAGTAAGTTATAACGGCAAAACATATTACTTCAACAGATGGGTCGGCGTAGGAAACGGCTCTTACACGGGAACAAATCCTTCGTTCCAGCTTTCGGGATTCTCGAACCCTGTAACTCAGGTAGCGATATTCGACACAATCAACACGGGAATTTCACAGATAGGAACAGAGATACCGAAGAAATACGACCTGTTCCAGAACTATCCGAACCCGTTCAATCCTTCGACAAAGATTAATTTCGACATAGCGAAGTATGCACCGGTAAAACTTGAAGTTTACGACATAACGGGCAGGCTCGTTTACACACTCGTTAACGCGAACCTCGAAGCCGGCAAGTACGAATACACATTGAACGCCGCGAGCAATCCGAGCGGAGTTTATTTCTACAAACTTCAGGCAGGCGATTTCGTGTCAGTCAGAAGAATGATTCTTGTAAAATAAGTTTTATCGTGATTTCACAAAGCCCGCTCCGGCGGGCTTTGTTATTTTCTTTACATTATTCGCCATAATCAAACCTCAGCTATATTTTATCAATTAGACAACGCAAAATTTTAAAACCCTATATAAGAATCTTCTTCCTTTAAGAATGTATTATTGAGATAATCTGTCCATCAATGCGAAGGAAGTACACTATTTAATTTGTCATTGAAATAGATTCAAGTAGGAGATTTTTTCAGGAACCAGTCGGTCGAAAATAAACTGGTGCATTCGGTTAATACATATTATTGTTAAAATCGATTTTAGAATTAAAAAATCGATGTATGTCTTCAGAATCTTTCGGACAACTTCGGTTAAAATCTAATAGATAGTTTTTTCCTTTTCAAGTTTAATATTTGAGTTTTCCTTAGATTCATTTTTATTGTTCCTCAAGTTATAAATCCTCCTTAAAGCCATTGTTCTTTTCTTTATCCTCTCGCGTCTTGTGATGATTTCCCTGTCTTTGCCGAAGAAAACATCTTTAGGTATAAGGTTGTTAATCGATTCATGGTATCGTTCGTTGTTGTAATAGTTTATAAACGCTTCTATTTCCTTTTCCAGCTCCCAGGGAAAGAAATACTTCCTCAGAAGTATTACGTTCTTCAATGTTCTGTGATAACGTTCTATCTTGCCTTGTGTCTGCGGATGGTAAGGGGCTCCTCTGGTATGACTCATTTCCTGTTCTTCGAGGTATTCTTTCAGCTTTGAGGATATATAACACGGTCCGTTGTCGGAAAGAAGCCTTGGTCTTTGTTTTACTTTGACCTGTGTTATTCCTGTTTTCTCCAGAGCCATATCGAGAGTTTTAGTAACGTCATCGGCGCTCATTTCCCTCGTCTCAATTATTCTGTTCCCCAATTCCGGAATTCTCTGAAACAAACGGTATCTTGATATAAGAATGGAAGAACTTTTTCACTGTATCCGAGAGTCTCCCCGTTTTAACGGAGGACTCTCGGTGATTGCTTGGTGTCTACCCTCCGGGACTTATACCTTCAAACTGGACTCTGATTCTCAATTTTAGATTCTGGATTCTCTAATTGTTAACTGTTAAATGTTTACTGTTAATTGATTTCGGTGTCGCCCCTACGGGGCTTTATTATATGTTATCCACATTCCTATTCTGTTCCGCCCCTAACGGGGCTCGTACACTCAAACCGGGTTCTGAATCCTTTTTCCCGTATTTTAAATTCCGCGTTCGGCGTCTACCCCGAGTACTCGGGGCGTCCCTACTTGTCGGGACAAATTCTAAAGTCCAGATTCCATAATTGTTAACTGTTCAATGTTAACTGCTAATTGCTGTCTATTTCCAGAAAAGGAGGACCATGCCGCCGACTGTGATGAACGCGCCGGTTATCGAGCGCCATGTGAGTTTTTCTTTGTAGAGAAATTTTGATATGCCGAGTTGTATGATTGGTATCGATGCCATTATTGTCGATGCTATGGCTACCTTAGTCTGCGTAACGGCTACGAACATCAGCACCATTCCTATGTAAGCGCTGAGAACAGTCGCGGCCGCGACGTTGTAAAAAGCTTTTTTATCGTAATTGAAAATTTTCTTTAAGTTTACGGTTTTAACCTTATACAGGAAGTAAGGGAGAAGAAGCGCTACGGCGGGGAATATTCTTACGGCAGTAGCGACCATGCTGTTTACTTCCTTTTCCTCGAAAGCGAACTTCGCGAATATCAGTCCGCTCGCCTGCCCTATCGTATAAAGAAATGCAAGCGCTATCCCCTTCTTCGTGTGCCCTTTCTTAATCCTTTCGTCGTTATGCTCGTGTTTTCCCGTTACAACCATAAGTATGCCGCTGAGGGAAATCGCCATTCCGACAATGCTCAGGAAAGGCAGTCTCTCGCCGAGAAATACAAAAGCAAGTACGGCTGAGACTCCGGGAGCGAACGAGGTTATAAGTACACTAACGCGCGTCGTGAGATACTCAAGCGATTTAAAGAAAAACGAGTCGCCGAGTACCAGCCCCGCTACTCCGCTTGCCATGAGCATTACGTACTGATACAAAGATAAATCTACAGGCAGGGAGAAAACGGGTATAGTGATGAGTATAAGTATAAGCGAGAACAGCAGCCGCGTAAAATTCACAGTAACCGAGCCAACGCGAAGCGTAGCCGCGGCGAAGAAGTAGGAACTAAGCGCCCAGAGGAGCGCCGTTAGCAAAGCCGATATTTCGCCTAAATAGTTCAAAGAGCAATTTTAAATTGTAAATTTTAAATTTTAAATTATAGAGCCGGTATTGAATTAATATTATCGGATTCTATTGTTCTACTAAATTAATTATTGCGGCAAGAATCATTTTCACCTTTTGCGGCAAGAATCATTTTCACCTTTTGCG
>JAJTBN010000152.1 GCA_021286895.1 Bacteroidota bacterium
TGCCTCACGAGCCGAAGGAAACGAAAATTCAGGCTATTGAGGAAAATCTAAGGGAGACGTATCCGGGATTGAGGAGCATTCGGTATTCAGAGATAGGAAAATACAGCGGTGAAAATCTTATAATCATCGACTGCATCGGAATTCTGATGAACCTGTATTCGATAGCGTACGCGGCATACGTCGGCGGAGGGCTGCGGACGGGACTTCACAACATGCTTGAACCTGCCGTGTTCAACATTCCCGTGATATTCGCGAACAGGGTTAAGAATTCGGACGAGGACGAGATACTGATAGAGAAGGGCTGCGGAATCGCGATAGATTCGCGGAATTCGTTTTACCGTGAATTGAGAAAAGTATTGAGTGATAAGGAATATTATGATAAATTAAGAAGCGGGTGCAGGGAAGTGTTCGAGGAAAACGCCGGCACCACGAAAAAAATCATACAAAACATTATAAACTGATATGTTCGACAGAAAAAAATTCATCGACGCGTCATTAAAGGAAAGTTCGGAAGTAAAACTGGAAGTGCTGAAGCATTGTTACGACGACATTACGAAGGCGGCGGACATGCTGCTGGAATCCGTGCGGAACGGCGGCAAACTGCTTTTCTGCGGCAACGGCGGCAGCGCTGCCGACTGTCAGCACATAGCGACGGAGTTTATGATAAGGCTTTCGCACGACGTGAAGCGGAAAGCGATAGGCGCGATTGCGCTTACCACTGATTCGTCGAACATAACGGCGGGCGGCAACGACATTGGGTTTGACAATATTTTCGCCAGGAACGTTGAAGGAATCGGAAGAAAAGGCGACGTGCTCGTCGGGATATCTACGAGCGGGAATTCTAAGAACGTTATGAACGCTTTCGCGATGGCGAAAGAGATGGGGATAAAGACTATCGGACTGCTCGGCAAGACGGGAGGGAAGATGAAGAATGAGTGCGACATAGCGGTGTGCATACCTTCGGAGAACGTGCAGAGGATACAGGAGTCGCATATAACGGTTGGGCATATCTGGTGCGAGATAGTGGAAAGGGAATTAGTCAATTAGCAGTTAACACTTAACAGTTAACAATTAGAGCAGGAGAGTAATGTCCCTCTCTTCTCGTCACGAAGCCCTGTTTCGTGACGCATTACGCGTAACCAAGCTAGGCTTGGTAATTAGGAGAAAAAACCACATAAATGAAAACTGCCGGGAGGGAGTACCCGGCAGTTACAAATAACTTTAATATTTTTAATATCCTTCAAAAAAACGAAATCAAAGTATGACTTCTATTTCTTGAATCCTGTCGACGAAACGCCGTTTCCGTCTGAATAAGAGAAGTAATAATCAGTCTCGTCGGTTTTAAGCGTTACAGTGTATTCGCCTGCGTACTTCAGGTCATTCAGTTCCTTCGAGAGCGTCATGACTTTCTCTTTGTATTTCTTCGCGCTCTTAGTTTTATAAAATAACTTTACGCAATTGGCGTTCGGAATATCGTTCGCCGCGAATGAGACCGCAATTTTCATTTCGCCGCCGTTAACGTCGACCTTAACGTCGTTGCTCCAGACCGGTCCGAAATATAATACTGCTTTCAGGGCGTTTATAAGGCCGTACCCGTAAATGTTGTTCGGCGTCTGTGAGTTGTTCGCAGTATTTCTTAATGCGTCGCGCACCTGCATCGCGGTAAGTTCGGGATGCGCTGAAAGTATAAGCGCGCAAACCCCCGCGGTTATCGGCGTCGCGAATGACGTGCCGTTTGAATATTCATACTTGTTGCCGCTACCCATTCTTGCTACGTAAACGGAAACGCCCGGCGCGACAACATCCGGCTTAATTCGTCCGTCGCTTGTCGGTCCGTTAGAACTGAAACTCGCTATCTTGCCGTTCGTGTTAACCGCTCCGACGCCTATAACCGAGTCACCGTCTGACGCCGAACCGAGTGAAGGCGGGTCAGTCTGATTGTAATTTCCCGTCGCGTTGCACACGACGACGCCGAGATGCGCCGCCATATCGCCGGCGATTGAAGTTATGCATGTCTTGCCGTCGAAATCGTTGTACACGTAAGAATTAATAACATACGGATTATCAAACGTCTTGTAAACCAGCGAACTTGTTATAACGTCAGCACCCTGAGATTCAACCCATTCGGCGGCTTCGAGCCAGAAATCCTCTTCCATCGGAGTCTCAGTCGCGGTGTATTCAGTCTTCGCGAGAAGGAATTCGGCATTGAACGCTGGACCGATAAGTTTTCCTTCCATAAATCCCGCCATCGAAGACAGCGTCGCGGTTCCGTGTCCGCCCTGATTATTTTCGTCTTTGTATCTCTGGTTCTCTTCGCGCGCGGTGTTGTTGTCTTCGTTAATGAAATCGTATTCGCCTATTATCTTTAAATTCTTCAGGGCTTCGTGAGTCTTCCATTCGAAGCCGTCGTCGAGACTGGCGACAAGCACGCCCCTGCCTGTAATTCCGAGGTTATGCACGGGCGGAACGTTTACGAGTGTCATCTGAGTCAGCGATTTCCCGTAGTCGTACCTGTTGAGCGAATCGGCAGTAATAACGGGAAGGAACCGCGAGTAGTCCTGTGATGAATCCGGAAATCTTTGCTTGTAAAGTTTCTTAACCGCGAAAATTCTCGATACGAAATCAAGTTTCTTCAGCATCTCAATCTGCTCGGGATATACATACGCGCTCACGCCGTTAAGCCAGCGCGACTTCGCGATAATCTTAATTCCCATCCCTGAAACCTTGTCGATATATTTTGCATCAACCGGCAGATCGCCGAACTGAACCGCCTCGTCTTTCGGCAGAGTCTTAAGCCTGCGCTGTAAAGCCCTTTCGGTGATTTGCTGCTTCGCGAGTTCGTAAGCGGGTTCGTTTGAAGAAAGGTTATCCGACTGCGTTATTCCGTTCTTATCGGAGAACACTATCCAGCATTTAACTGCCGAGGTATCGGTCTGGGCGAATATATTCGCGGTGAAAAGAAGAAGAACTGATACTATAAAAACAATTTTTTTCGGATTCATCTTGTGAATTTAATTATAAAAAAAGGTTATGTTAAAAACATAACCTTTGTATGCTTATGTAAAAATATGTTTATGCCTGATAATTTTCAAGATAATGTACTACACGCATAAGAAATTTCCCTCCAAGGGCGCCGTCAATAAGTCTGTGGTCGAAAGAAAGCGTAAGGTACATCATGGGTTTTATAACCACGAAATCACCGTTCTCAGTCTCCAGCACGGCCGGTCTTTTCTTCACAGCGCCTATTCCGAGAATCGCGACCTGCGGCTGATTGATAACCATCGTGCCGATAATATTTCCGAACACGCCGTAATTCGAAATCGTAAACGTGCCGCCCTGAATCTCGTCGAGCGAAAGTTTCTTTATTCTTGCTCTCTTGCCGAGGTCGGTAATGTTCCTCGCGAGTCCTGTGAGGTTCATTCCGTCCGCGTCTTTAACGACGGGAACAATGAGTCCTCCGTTATCCATCGCAACCGCGACGCCAAGGTTAACCTTGCTCTTTGAAATCGCCTTGAACGGAACCGACGAATCGTCGATGACTGAATTGACAAGCGGAAAATCCTTCAGCGCCTTGATTACGGCCTCAGAAATGAACGGCATATAAGTCAGTTTGATGCCTTCCTTCTTCTCGAATTCCGCTGCCATCGCGTTTCTTGCCTTCTCGACATTCGACATGTCGCATTCGGCGATTGAGTTCACGTGCGGAGAAATCGCCACTGATGCAACCATGTGCTCAGCCAGCTTCTGGCGGATCTTATCGAATTCGATGACCGAAATTCCCTGCTCGTCGTAATTTATTTCCTGCTTCGGAAGTTCAATCTTTCTTTCCCTCGCGGGAGCAGGCTCGGCTGCCGCTTTCTGCACAGGCTGAGCGGCGGGCTTCCTTCCCGACTTTACGTAATTCAGAACGTCGTTCTTTGTAACTCTTCCGTTAAGCCCCGTGCCCTTAATGCCGTCGAGTTCGGCGAGGCCTATTCCTTCCTTCTTTGCTATGTTCAGAACAAGCGGCGAGAAAAACTTATCCGTCGAAACGGTTTCTTCCGCGGCTGGTTCTGGCTTTTTTTCTTCAGCCTTCGCGGGTTCGGCTTTAACTTCCGCTTTCGCTTCAGCGGGTTTTTCAGCAGGTTTCTCTGCAGGCTTTTCAGCGGGTTTCGTTTCTATCTTCGCGTCCGCGTCGGTTTCGAGTCTCGCAAGAATCTTTCCGATTTCAACGACTTCGTTTTCCTTGAAAAGCAGTTCTGTAATTATTCCGGCTTCCGGTGAAGGGACTTCCGTATCCACTTTATCAGTTGAAATTTCGAGTATAGGTTCGTCTCTTTCGACTTTATCTCCGGGTTTTTTGAGCCATTTCAGAATGGTTCCTTCCATAATTGATTCACCCATTTTGGGCATCACGATATCGACTATCATAAAAAATTAACTCCTGATGATTGTTTAATTATATACTTAAAACCAATATTTATCGAAAAAAGTTTATCTGTCCACTTCGAACAGCGAACTTATCGATTCATTCAGGTTTGTGCGGATAATTGCCTCTGCGAATATGGATGCGACTGATTTCACCTCGATTTTATCAGAAATCCGTCTTAGCGGTACGGTATCGGTCACGTAAAGTTTCTTCAGCGGAAGCGATTCGATTCTGTCGATTGCCTCTCCGGATAAAATCGCGTGCGTGCAGGCGCCGAAAATTTCGAGCGCGCCTTTTTCTTTTAGCGCAGTGACGGCATTTCCGAATGTGCCGGCGGTGTCGATGAGATCGTCGATTATGAGAACGTTCTTTCCTTTGACTTCGCCGATTATGTTCATGATTTCGGCGACGTTTTGTGTCGGTCTCCTTTTATCTATGAGAATGAGGTCTGCGTGAAGTCTCTTGGCGTAGGCTCTTGCCATCTTAATACTGCCGACATCGGGCGAGCAGACCGCAAGGTTTGGAATCTGCATCTCGTAGAAATGTTTCAGGAAAATCGCCGAGCCGTAGAGGTGGTCGACGGGGATGTCGAAGAATCCCTGAATTTGCGAAGCGTGCAGGTCCATCGTAATGACCCTGTCGGCTCCCGCTTTTTCCAGAAGGTTCGCGACGAGTTTGGCTGTGATAGAGACTCTCGGCTGGTCTTTTCTGTCCTGCCGCGCATAGCCGAAGTATGGGATTACGGCGTTGACGCGGGCGGCGGAAGAGCGTTTTGCCGAGTCGAGCATGATTAACAGTTCCATCAGGTTGTCGGATGGCGGGTTGGTCGACTGTATTATAAAGACGTCCCTGCCTCTTATATTCTCGTTATACCGCATCCAGATTTCTCCGTCCGAGAAGTGCTTGATTTCGCGTGCGCCAAGCGCGATTCCGAGAACTTTGGCGATATTTTCTCCGAGGTAGTTGGAATTCTGTCCGGTAAAGATTTTTAAGTTTGACATGGTGGAAGAAATTAATTTATGCAAATTTATACATAACCTTGCATTAAGTCAATTTCTTAATATTTTCATTTTTTCAATCGGCGGATAGCATTTTACAGTCAGCAATTAGAACAAGCGAATCCGGAATTTTGAATTCAGAAAATAGAATGAAATGTCCCCCTTTGGAAGGGGTGGACGCCGAAGGCGGACGGGGGAGGACAACGACTCTTTTTCTCTTCTAATACCTGATTCTCATCTCCACCTTCCTGTTTATTAACCACTTTTTCTACTTGATTTGACTGTCAAAATATGTAAATTAAATAAAAATCATCTGCCTTTACGCAATACAGGATTTGCGGAAGACTTATATTATTCTTTTATATAGACTGTAACAATCAACCATAAATCATACGCTATGAGAAAAATCATTTTGTTGGCCGCGCTGCTTTCCTTCTCTCTGACAGCCGGCTTCGCGCAGACCTCGGCGACATATCAGGTTCTCGACCCGAACACAATTTCAACGTATGTCATTTCTACCGGTATTTTCAACCAGGACATACGCACAAACAACACTCCCGGGTTCATGTGGCCCAAGGGAAGCAACCGTTTCGCGATATTCACAACCGGACTTTCGATAGGCGCTTATGTTCAGGGAAACCTAAGACTCGCCAGTTGCTCTTATAAAGGCGAGTACACTCCGGGAAAATGCAATCTCGGTGTTCCGTTCACTAACGCGGATTTCAAAATTTACAAAGTCACGAGAGGCGACGGACCCTCGAACGCCGACTGGGCGAACTGGTACAAGATGGTTCCTTACGGCGCTCCGTATTATGACGTGAACAACAACGGCACTTTCGATCAGGGGATTGACACCCCGGGCGTGAAGTCCGCCGAACAAACGATTTTTATATGTATGACCGACGGATACGATTCCACACACAACCAAAGCGAAGGGTTTTCGGGCGGCACCGCGCCGCTGTATTCCGAGATGCATCTCACCGCTTGGGGATACACGAAAGAGATTTATCAGAACATGCAGTTCGTGAAGATTGAAGTAATCAACAAAGGCACATCGGCGTGGACATCGACGCAGATGGGAATCATCAACGATCCCGATAACGGCGATTCCGGCGACGATTACATCGGCTGCGACACGGTTATGAACCTCGGCTACTGCTACAATTCCGACAATATGGACGGTACGGGTACACCGCCTTCATACGGCGCAAACCCGCCCGCGAGCGGAATTCGGCTCTTGAAAGGAGGCAGGGAAAACGCTGCTAATCTCGGGATGACGTCTTTCGTTTACTTCACGAATACCGGCAGCGGGGGAATAACATGTGAACAGGACCCGAGCCAGCCGATTGAAGCGTACAGGTTCCTTTGCGGCATAAAGAAAGACGGCTCGCCCTGGTTCAATCCAAGCACATGGCGTCATTCGATAAAACTTTATCCCGGAAATCCTGAAACGGGCGAAGGATGGACTGAACTCGGGTATAACGGCAACGTTAATATCGCTGTAATAAAGAATTGCGAAGGCGGGGACACCTTATCAAGATTCTCAAGCCCGGCGGGCGACAGAAGATTCATCATGAACACAGGCTCGCAGACATTGACGGTAAACCCCGGAGATACTCAGCAGGTGATACTCTGCCAGTTAATCGCGAGAGGCAGCAACAACAAGAACTCGGTAACTCAGCTCAAAATGCTGTCAGTGTATGCGAACGAACTTTACCAGAACAATTTTGTGATTGGTATAAACAATATATCGACAGAAATCCCTGCGGGTTGTTTACTTGAGCAGAATTATCCGAATCCGTTTAACCCGGTAACGAAAATCAGGTTCAGCGTCTCGCAAAACGTCTCAGGCTCCGCGTCAAACGTAATGCTCAGGGTATACGACGTAACAGGCCGATGCGTTAACACCCTCGTGAACGAAAGCATGAAGCCCGGCGTTTATGAAACCTCATTCGACGGCTACGGACTGAACAGCGGCGTATATTTCTGCAGATTAACAATCGGCGGATTCACAGAAACAAGAAAAATGCTTCTGCTGAAATAATAAATTAAGATAAAGATATTGGCGGAATAATTTAAAATGACTTGTAATAAACATAAGGGCGGCATTATTATATGCCGCCCTTTCAATATCGTTTCTTTAGGAGCGTAAAGTTCGAGTTGCTAACATATTATATTCTTAAAACCCGTGTCATTATTTCTATCTTCATAATCCCGCGATATCGTTTCGTTCCGTTTCATCCCGCGGGCAATAGAAAAATCTTTGCGTCCTTTCCGCCCTTTGCGTTAAAATGCTCTTGCTTTGTCATGTCCTAAAAAAAGTAGACAAAATAAATTAGTAGTAGTAGTAATTTT
>JAJTBN010000153.1 GCA_021286895.1 Bacteroidota bacterium
ATACTCCAATCAAAGAGTTGATAGAAAAAACAGAGAAAATCAGTCTGCCTCTGCTAATTATCCTCGACGAAATTACCGACCCGCACAACTTCGGGGCAATTATACGCTCGGCAGTCTGCCTTGGCGCCGACGGAATCATTATCCCCCGGCATAATTCCGTGGAAGTCAACCATACGGTTATTAAAACCTCCTCGGGCGCGGTTAATTACATACCAATCGCGATGGAAACGAACCTTAACAACGTAATAAAAATGCTGAAACAAAACGCCTTTACGGTAGTCGGGGCGGATATTCAGGCGGTAAATACGACCTTTGAATATGATTTTAAAAAGCCTATTTGCCTTATCATCGGCAGCGAGGGCAAAGGCATAAGAAAATCTCTCAGAGATAACTGCGATGACCTGGTAAGAATACCCATGTCAGGAGGCTTCAATTCTCTCAATGCTTCTGTTTCTTCCGCCGTTATACTCTACGAAATATTCAGGCAAAAGAATATAAGTTAGTTCGAAGCATATAACCGTCATTAAAATATGACCATTAAGGATTTTCGTCTAAATCCTTTTCTTCTTTTCTCTTCTCGAATTTTTCCACCGGTTTTTCTACGAATTTTTTATGCAAAACAGTTACGGACGTAATGAACGTAATTATTAATATCACGACTGTCGCCCCTATTACGAGAAACCAGATTCCGCTTTCATCCATGTTATAGTGTCTTTCCGAACCAGTTTATGATTAATGAATATATTTCAGGGTACTGCTGTATCAGTTCTTTACCGTGTTTGTCAGAAGGATAAAATTTCATCTCCCTCGGGTCGTCGAGAAATGTATCGTATATATTCTTGTTTTCGTAAGCATGGTTTCCGTCCTTGTCGCCGGCTATCATGAATACATTCCTCACCTTAAGCAGCGGTCTCGACATTGACATTTTCCGGTCGTCATATCCCGTCAAAGGAGCAAATGTCAGGTTTCCGGTTGATACCATTACAACGGATTTCCCTCCATGCAGTTTACCGTAAAAACCGAGCGCGCCGCCGATAGATGTCCCTGCGAACCCAATTTTCGTCGTATCGATTCCTGCATTATTATAAGCCCACTTCAGCACTGCATCCACATCCTTGGGCGCCTGCTCGGGATTCGTTAATATGTCGTCAAGTTTAACTTTTGCTATATCCGATTCCCCATGGCTTCTTATATCGTATGTAATCACTTTGTAGTTTTTTGAGACTAAACTGTCTATAAAACTGTCAGGCCACTGCTCTTTTGAAGCCTTGAACTGATGTATCAGGACAATAAGCGGCTCGCGGGTCTGCTCTTTACCTTTTGCATAATAATAGTTGCCCGCTAATTTAATATTATCCGAAGTATTAATCGTAACCTTTTCCGATTTAATTTCCTCGTTACGGGGTTTATCAGGCATCCTAACATCCTCTTTCACTTCCTTCTTGCAGCCTGACACAAGAAGCGCTATGACCATAGTCATATAAAAGAAAGTTCTCATTTTTATTTCTTTAAATTAAAAAACCCGTGCTTTCGCACGGGTTAAGATAATCATATAAAATATTTTCTTCTATTTAAAAAGTGACGTGTATGTTCCAGTTATGCTTGTCTTCAATCTCACCGTACTGAATTCCGGTAATCGTGTCATAGAACTTCTGCGCGATTGAACCGATCTTCATGTCGTTAATAATCATGTCATTGCCTTTGTACGTCAACTGGCCGACAGGCGATATTACCGCCGCTGTTCCTGTTCCGAAAGCTTCCTTCAGTCTGCCGTTTTTGTGCGCTTCAATCACTTCATCAATCGAAATATTCCTTTCGGAAACTTTCATGCCCCATTCCTTTGCAAGAGTCAGCACCGTATCGCGCGTCACACCCGCGAGCACAGTTCCCTTATCGAGTGAAGGAGTAATTAGTTCTCCGTCGATTACGAACATAATGTTCATCGCCCCGACTTCGTCAATATCTTTCCTGTTGACGCCGTCAAGCCAGAGCACCTGCGAGAATCCCTTCTTATGGGCGTCCATGCCGGCGTAAAGCGAAGCAGCGTAGTTTGCCGCGGTCTTTGCCGCGCCTAACCCGCCTTTTACAGCGCGCACATGGTCATCGCTCACCATTATCTTAACGGGATTCAGTCCCGCAGCGTAATAAGACGCGACCGGCGAAGTCATGACTATCAGCATGTATTCTTGTGAAGCCGTAACTCCGAGGAAGTTTCCGCTTCCGAACACCACCGGACGCAGATATAGTGACTGACCTTTCTGTTTCGGAATGAATTTATTGTCAAGTTTCACTAATTCCTTTATACCGTCCAGAAGCGTGGGTATATCGTACTCGGGAATGCAGACTAACGATGCAGAACGGTTCAGTCTTTGTGCATTCTTATCCGCTCTGAAAATATTCGCGCCGTTTCCGTCAACTCTCCTGAAAGCCTTCAGACCCTCAAAAATTGTCTGGCCGTAATGCAGAGTGCAGAGACCGGGCTCCATTGTCATTTCACCGTAAGGCATTATTTCGCCGCCGTCCCACTTGCCGTTTTTGTACTTCGAAATGAAGATATGGTCTGAAAAATACACACCGAATCTGAGATTGTTCCAGTCTATGCTGTCGAATCTCGACTTGGTATTTTTAATTGTTTTAAACCCCATGATAAAATCCCTTCCTATAATTTAATTTATAGAAATTAACTTGCTTTTCTCATCAGTTCGGCGCCAACTTCAAGCGCCTGCCTGTTCATCGGAAGCAGGTTGTGATACCTTTCCGGCAGAACTTTCTTCAGCGCGGCTATAACGCTGTCAAGGGAAACGATTGGCTTCTTCTCGAGGAACGCCCCGAGAAGTATCATGTTTGCAACCTTAACGTTGTTAAGCTTGTTGGCAGCGGCTGCAGCGGGTATCGCGTAAATGCCGATGTCTTTCCTTTCAGACGCATGCAGTATATTCGTCGATTCATATACGATAATTCCGCCCTTTTTGATGCGGCTTTCGAATTTTTCCATAGAAGGCTGGTTAAGAAGAATACCCGTATCATACCTGGAAACTATCGGTGAACTGATTGTTGAATCCGACACGATAGTTATGCAGTTGGCTGTACCGCCTCTCATTTCAGGACCGTATGAAGGCATCCACGAAACGTTTTTCCCTTCGACCATCGAAGCATACCCGAGAGTCTGCCCCATCGAAAGAACACCCTGTCCTCCGAATCCCGCTATGATTATTTCTTCGTTCAACATATTCTTTTATTCCCCTTTCGGCTTATTTTAATTCTTTTAAATCTTCCTTCGAAGGAACCTTCACGTCTCCGAGAGGATAGTACTTTATCATATCAGTTTCGATGAATTCGTTCGTCTGAACGGGGGTCATCTTCCAGTTTGAGGGACAGTTCGAGATGATTTCTATGAAACTCGTTCCCTTTCCCAGTTTCTGATACTTGAATCCGTTCTCAATCGCTTTTTTCGCTTTTCTTACCGCGTTAGGCGTATGAACTGCCTGCCTTGTAACGTAAAAAGCTCCGGGCAGAGGCGCGATAAGTTCCGATACCTTAATCGGATAACCCATTGTATGAACATCCCTTCCGTAAGGTGAAGTGGTTGTCTTCATTCCGGCAAGAGATGTCGGTGCCATCTGACCGCTCGTCATACCGTAAACACCGTTGTTGATGAATATAATCACTATGTTTTCGCCTCTGTTCACGCAGTGAATCGTTTCGCCTGTTCCGATTGCAGCAAGGTCGCCGTCTCCCTGATATGTAAACACATACCTGTCGGGAAGACATCTCTTTATCCCTGTCGCTACAGCCGTCGCTCTTCCGTGCGCGGCTTCCTGCCAGTCGATATGCAGATAATCGTAAGCGAAAACCGAACAGCCCACGGGCGCAACGCCTACTACGTTGTCCTGTATTCCCATTTCCTGTATCACTTCTGCGAGTATCTTGTGCGCTGTGCTGTGTCCGCACCCCGGACAGTAGTGCAGGCGTGTTTCGGTCATAATGTGCGATTTGTCGTACACAAGATCGTATGTATCATCGCCTTCTACTATGCACTGCGGGGTTAATATTTCTTTATTTTCCATATTCAAAAATTTTTTAATTTTCTTCTTAAAGTGTTTTGATGAATTTCTCGAAATGCTCTTCCACTTCCTCCGGACTCGGTATGATTCCGCCCATCCTGCCGTAATGCTCAACCCTTACCTTGCCATTTACCGCAAGCCTTACGTCTTCAATCATCTGCCCGGCGTTAAGTTCTACAACAAACATTCCTTTCGCCTTGTCGGCAAGTTTGTTAAGCACTTCAGACGGATACGGCCATAACGTTATAGGCCTTAAAAGACCTACTTTGATTCCTTTTTCTCTCGCGAGAAGAACAACCTTATGGCTTATCCTTGCGGACAATCCGTACGCGACGATTATGTAATCCGCGTCATCCGTAAATATTTCCTCGTACCTTTTTTCGTTCTTTTCTATTTCTTCGTACTTTTTCATAAGTTCGAGATTCACCTTTTCCATCTTTTCGGGCTGTATAAACAGCGAAGTTATGATGTTACGCTCTCTGTCTTTTGTCTTTCCTGTAGTCGCCCATGGTTTAGCTATTTTCTTTATTTCCCTGTTGCGGAATATTACTCTTTCCATCATCTGGCCTATCGCTCCGTCAGAAAGCATTAACACCGGATTTCTGTATTTGTCGGCAAGTTCAAAACCGAGAAAAACAAAATCCGCCATTTCCTGAACCGAATTCGGAGCAAGGACTATCAAACGGTAATCGCCGTGGCCTCCGCCTTTTGTCGCCTGAAAATAATCCCCCTGCGACGGCTGTATCGTGCCCAGTCCGGGACCTCCGCGGTTAACGTTTACGAGAAGACAGGGAAGCTGCGCTGAAGCAATGTAAGAAACGCCTTCCTGCATAAGCGACCAGCCCGGGGATGACGATGAAGTCATGACCCTTGCTCCCGCGCCTGCCGCGCCGTAAACCATGTTTATCGAAGCAACTTCGCTCTCAGCCTGAAGCGCTAGAAAATTTCTCGACGGCATCTCTCTGGTGAGATACTCGAGAACTTCCGACTGAGGAGTGATAGGATATCCGAAGTAAGCGTCCATACCTGCCTGTATAGCCGCTTCGGCCATCGCCTCATTGCCCTTCATTAATCTTATATCTTCGTTTTGTTCCATAATTTATTCCTCTTTTATATGTCTGTTTTCAAATTTTTAAAATTAAAGATATTCCATCTTGGAAAGATCGTCCATTGAAGGATTGTCAAGTTTGACGTTAAGAGAATCCGTCACATTTGATATAGTCGCGACAAGATCCTTCTTCTTTCCTGATGTTCTGTAAACCTTGATTACTCCGTCAGGACAAACAAGAGCGCAGTTCGTGCATCCCGTGCATAAATCGTCTATCACTACAGCATAGCGGTAACCGACATTGTTTATTTCCTTGGAAAGATGAATCGCGTCTTCCTTGCAGGCTACTGTGCACAGTTCGCATCCTTTGCATTTCTGAATATCGATTACGGTTTTGCCCTTAACTTTGCGGGGTTTTGCTGCCGGAGTCTTTGTATTATCACTCATAATATTCTATTTTTGGATTTTAGGGAAAGATTGTTTCTATAACTCAATAAGTTATTTAATTTTATAATAATATTAAAGGCAGAATAAATTGACCATGCACCAATTTCGCCCCTTTTTTTATGTACTTTGGGAATTGTTGTCAGCTCTTAAACTTTACGTTGCGTTCATTTAAGTTTTGGTCGGCTTCTTAACGCCGGTAGTCAGTAGTTATCCCGGCAGGCCGGGACGAAAAGAATGCGATAGTTAGTAGTTTGAATAAATCATGGCACATGCTATAAAGATATTTGATTTTTAATTATGAAGTGTAATTTTGCACTGTGCACTTAAAATTTTGCACAAAAAAAAGCCCGGCAACATAGCCGGGCTCTTTAAAAATCAAATTTGACTCCCTATTTCAAGACCATCATCTTCATCGTCTTAGTGTAGTCATTGCAGACAATCCTGTAGAAATACACTCCAGACGCGAGTTTCGAGGCGTTGAATCCGACGATGTAGGTTCCCGCCAGATACGGGTCGCTTACAAGTGTGCCCATTTCTTTTCCGAGTACGTCGTAAATCTTGATTTCGACATATCCGCTCTTCGGAATCGAGAATTTAATGTTTGTCGTCGGGTTGAACGGATTCGGATAGTTCTGCTCAAGCCTGTATGAAGTAGGAACTTCTGTACCGTTGTTTGTAACTCCAACAACTATCGGACAGAAAGTCAGCGTATCGTAAGTCGCGGTTCCCTGCAGAACTCCGTTCCAGCCGCTGACCGAATCGACGGCAGTGCTGTCGAAATGCCATTTGGCTTTCAGCCCCGGAGTGTTGTTAGGTATCCATTTCACGCACATGTTCGACAGGATTTCAGGACCTGTCCTCGCTACACTCCAGACGCGTATTTCGTCAAGTCCTCCCGAACCGGCGTCATTGTTGCCTCTGCCGATTCTCATTTCGTTCGTTGAACTCCCGAGTACGCAAGCAAGCGCTACAGGCGCGCCCGCTACTCCGTTCAGGTAGAATGTGACCGTGCTTCCGTTCGATACGGCTGCAAGGTGCTGCCAGACATTCGCCGTTACAGCGAACGGACAGGTGGCGATATTCGACCCTGCCCTGAAGAACGGCAGCATTGTCGATAAACTGATACCAAGCTGGTAGTCGAAGTTCGACGTGCCTTTATTCAGTACTGTAGCCGCCGTGGTAGTGCCCCCGGGCTTAACCCACGCTTCAATCGTGATGTTGTTTCCCCAGCCCACCATGCTTGCGACAAACGGCACCTGAACGTATGTCGTGCTTACGCCCGGCGTCGCCAGTTTAAGGTAACGGTTAGTAACATTTGTAACGGCGGGAACGACGTCAATACCGAAATTAACTGTCCCGGCGTCGCCGCTGGCATACGCTACGAACGGACAACCGCCCACAGACCAGACTCTTCTGTATCCTGTCGTCGTGGAGTTGTATACCGAACCTCCCGCGCCGGTCGTACCGCACTGACCGACGAACATTATGAGACTCTTTGTCGGATCGTACGGATACGGATGGTTAAGTGTAAGGCACGTGTAAGAACCGGCCGTATGTACGAGTGTATCCGTCGCTTTGAAATACACTGTGTCATAAGTTCCGGAATAGAATGCCCCCGAAGTTAAGTTTGTAATTGTATCCTGAGCCAGCAGTATATGAAGATTTGTATATACACGCGTTCCCGTTCCTGAATGACGGAAATAAATCTTCGTTATCATCATTCCTGAAGGCACAGGCGTTGGTTGATTAATCTCTCCGGGCAGAATGAGGGTGTTTACAGCTTTACCGCCCGCCATGTTGAATGGAAACGAATTTGAGGATGTCCCCGTATTGAGATTGTAATACTGAGGTGTTTGAGCAATTAAATTCAGGTAAGTACCTGACAGAATAAACAGCAACAGAAGGTACATTTTTTTCATAACGTGACCCTTTCTATTTTTAACTGTTATTTGAGGTAATGATATAACTATGGAATAATAGATAATAAAATCAAGTCAAATTCTTAACGTTAGAATAAATAAATGTTTAATTATATGCCCGATTGATACACTCTCGTTATATTTATCAAATCATCCCAATGTGATTTAATCGAATATTGTTAATTGTATATTGTATAAGGACTGTGTATTTTTGAAAACAGAAAATTTCCCCATGATTCAAAAGAACGACGGTTTATCGTCAAATTTCATTACGG
>JAJTBN010000154.1 GCA_021286895.1 Bacteroidota bacterium
TTATAGATTGCGACGTGGCCGTTGTTGCCATTGGAACATCCTCAAATCCCATTCTTTTCCAGACAGCGAAAGAAATAAAACTGAATAAATGGGGATATGTTGAGGTCAATCCCGAAACTAATGAAACATCGATGGAAAACGTGTTCGCGGGCGGTGACATTGTTACGGGTTCCGCTACGGTTATCGAAGCGATGGGTGCCGGAAGAATTGCGGCGAACGCTATACAGAAAAAACTGGCAGGATGATTCCCGGTTTTAATTTTTTAAAATATCGATATTAGATTTACTTCTATATCATTTCATTATTATATATAAATTAAATTTTATGAGAGTAACGCGTATTAATCAAAAAGAATCCGCCGTAAAGACGGAGGCAAAAGTTGATTTGAAACTCCTTGAGCCGCTGATTAAGAAATACAAAAGTAAAAAAGGCAATCTGATTCCTCTTCTGCAGGGAACTCAGAATCTTTTCGGATACATTCCACCCGAAGCGATGATGATGCTGTCGAGAGAAACAGGCCTTAAAATAAGCGATATGTACGGAGTGGCAACCTTCTACGCCCAGTTCAGGCTCAATCCTGTGGGTAAGCATATAATTAAAGTCTGTCACGGAACGGCATGCCACGTGCAGAATGCCAAGGTCGTAACCGAAGACCTTCAGAATTTTCTGGAAGTCAAAGACGGAGAAACTACACCCGATAATATTTTCACTCTCGAAACCGTAGCGTGTCTCGGATGCTGCTCGCTCGCTCCTGTGATGATGATTGGCGACGAAACATACGGCAAACTAAACGGCAAGAAAGCAGTCGAGGTGATAAAGGAAATAAAGAGAAAAGAAACTCTGAACCAGAAAAAAAGTTTAACCGAAAACATATCAAAGAATTAAAAAGAGTTTATTATAAATGGCACAAACAAAAGTAATAGTCGGACTCGGAAGCTGCGGAATCGCGGCAGGAGCGGGAAAAGTTTATGAAGAATTGCAGAGAATAAAAGAAGCCGATAATCTCGATTTCGAATTAAAGAAAACAAGCTGCATTGGAATGTGTTTTAAAGAGCCGCTCGTCGAAATCATCGACGAAACAGGCTCGTATCTCTACGGCGAAGTCGACTCGAAAAAAGCCGACGAGATAATCGAAAAACATATCGTGAATTTCACTCCCGTAAAGGAATACATTGTAAAATCAGATACGACGGATACGAAATTCGACAGTTATTTCGAAGGTCAGGTTAAGATTGCTCTAAGAAACTGCGGGTATATTGACCCTGAAAATATTGAGGAATATGAAGCCCGCGGCGGTTATCAGGCGATAAAAAAGATAGCCGGAGAAAAAATCGGCGTTCAGGAAGTAATAAAATCTATCCTGGATTCCGGATTGCGGGGTAGAGGCGGCGGGGGATTCCCGACAGGTCTCAAATGGAAATTCGCCAATAATAACAGGTCTAAAGAAAAATATTTAATCTGCAACGCCGACGAAGGTGACCCGGGCGCATTCATGGACAGGTCCGTTCTCGAAGGCGACCCGCATTCCGTTCTCGAAGGAATGATAATCGGCGCGTACGCTATCGGCGCTTCGGACGGCGTTATCTACTGCCGCGCGGAATATCCGCTTGCGATTAAACGCCTTAACATCGCTATCGGTCAAGCGCGGGAAAAAGGATACCTCGGTAAGGATATACTCGGCATCGAAGGCTTCGACTTCGACCTCTATATAAAAGAAGGCGCGGGCGCATTTGTATGCGGCGAGGAAACCGCGCTCATTGCCTCAGTCGAAGGCGAAAGAGGCATGCCGAGAAAAAGACCTCCGTTCCCCGCTGTGTCGGGTCTGTGGAGAAAACCTACTAATATCAATAACGTTGAAACGTACGCTAATATTCCGTGGATTATTACTAACGGCGCGAAAGAATACGCGAAGTACGGAACGGAAAAAAGCAAAGGCACAAAAGTATTCGCTCTTACCGGCAAGATTAAAAACGGCGGACTCGTTGAAGTGCCTATGGGAATTACAATTAAAGATATTATCTATAAACTCGGCGGCGGCATTATAGACGATAAAAAATTTAAAGCCGTACAGCTTGGCGGTCCCTCGGGCGGCTGTATTCCCGAATATCTCTCGCACACTATCGTCGATTACGATTCAGTCAACGCTACGGGCGCAATCATGGGCTCGGGCGGCATGGTCGTGATGGATGAAACTACATGCATGGTGGATATAGCGAGGTTCTTCCTCGAATTCACATGCAAGGAATCATGCGGTAAGTGCACCTTCTGCAGAGTCGGAACGAAGAGAATGCTCGAAATCCTTACAAGGATTACCGAAGGCGAAGGCAGGGAAGGCGATATCGAGAAACTCGAAGAACTCGCTTACCAGATTAAGGACGGCTCGCTCTGCGGTCTCGGTCAGACTGCGCCGAATCCGGTTCTCACAACAATTAAATATTTCAGAGACGAATACGAAGCGCATATAAGAGATAAGAAATGCCCTGCATTGAACTGTAAGAAACTTCTTACTTACGAAATCATTGAAGACAAGTGCACCGGCTGCATGGTCTGCAAACGCGGATGCCCGACTAAGGCAATTTCGGGCGAAAAGAAAATGCCGCATTTTATCGACCAGTCGCTCTGCATTAAATGCGGAGATTGTTTCTCGAAGTGTAAATTCGATTCTATTAAAATCTATTAGGGAAAATCGAAAATAGACGAATGGAAAATCGTTTAAGTGTTTTCATTCAGAAATGGATACAAATAAAACATATAGTTTTGGAGATTTAGATGTTTGGAAAGAAGGCAGAAAATTACGAATGGAAATTGAAAGAATTGCAAAGATACTGCCTTTAGAAGAAAAATATAAATTGAAAGATCAAATGATAAGAGCTGTAAGGTCAATAACAAACAATATTGCCGAAGGATATGGCAGATTTCACTATCAGGAAAATATTCAGTTCTGCAGACAAAGCAGGGGTTCTGTTTATGAACTCATTGATGACGTTATCATTTGTTCGGATAATAGTTATATAGACCATAATAAATTTATTGATTTAAAATCTCAATGTGAAAAGGTCGTTAAATTACTTAATGGCTATATTAATTTCCTGAAGAAACAAAAGGAAAATGAAAATTGAAACCATTTTCTATTTTCTATTTTCTATTTTCAAAATTGAATTAGTAAATAAACAGATAAGATAAAAATTAAATGGATAAACTAAACATAATTCTAAACGGTAAACTTGTAACAGGATTTCAGGGCGAAACCATACTTCAGTTGGCGAAAAGAAACGGAATCGAAATTCCTACACTTTGCAACGATGAACGCCTCGAACCTTATTCTTCTTGCTTCGTATGCGTAGTCGAAGTCGAAGGCATGAGAGGTCTCCAGCCTTCATGCTCGACAAAGATTGTAGAAGGTATGAAAGTAAATACCGACAACGATAAGATAAAAAAATCGCGTAAATCGGCGCTCGAACTTCTCCTCAGCAATCACTATGCCGATTGTACGGCTCCATGTAAACAGACATGCCCCGCGGGCGTTGACGTTCAGGGCTATATAGCGCTGATTAATAAAGGGATGTACCGCGAAGCGGTAGGACTTATTAAAAAAGTCAATCCTCTTCCCGCGATTTGCGGAAGAGTATGCGTCAGACCCTGCGAAGTCGCCTGCAGAAGAAATCTTCTCGAAGGCAACGGTGTCGGCATCGATTACCTGAAAAGATACGCGACCGACATGGATTTCGCTTCGGACGATAAGTTCATGCCCGAGATAAAACCCGCTACCGGCAAGAAAGTCGCCGTTATCGGCGCAGGTCCCGGAGGACTTACCTCTGCCTATTACCTTGCTATCGAAGGTCACGAAGTCGAAATTTTTGAAGCGAGCCCGCATCCCGGCGGCATGCTCAGATACGGTATTCCTCCGTACAGACTTCCTAATGAAATTATCGACAAGGAAGCCGAAAGCATAGAACAAATGGGCGTGAAGATTCATTACAACATGAAACTCGGCGGTAACCTCAGTTATAAAGAGTTGAAGGATAAATACGATTCCGTTATTCTCGGCATCGGCTCCCAGAACGGAACAAGCATAGGATGCGATAACGATAAGGCGGAAAACGTGCTCTCCGGCATTGACTTTCTGAGCAATATGGAAATGACAGGTCAGCGCTACGACTTCTCGGGTAAGAAAGTCGCTGTAATCGGCGGCGGCAACACAGCCATGGATTGCTGCAGAACATCCATGAGATGCGGAGCGGAAAAAGTTTATGTTATATACAGAAGAACCGAAAAAGAAATGCCCGCGAATCCGATTGAAATTCATGAGTCGAAACTCGAAGGCATCGAATACATGTTCCTTACCGCCCCCGCGAAAGTGAACGTTGACGATAAAGGAAAACTGAAAACGTTAACTTGCTATAAGATGCAGCTCGGCGAACCGGACGCGTCAGGAAGAAGAAGACCCGTGAAAGTCGACGGCTCCGAGTTTGAAATCGAACTTGATTATATTCTCGCCGCTATCGGACAGAAAACTAACGTCAACTTCCTCGAGGACATAAATAAATATTCCGACGAGAAACTCGTTGTAAATAAATGGGGCGATATAGATGCTGATAAAAAAACTTTGCAGACGTCTATTAAGAATGTGTTTGCGTGCGGTGACGGTGTCACAGGACCGGCAACGCTTATCGAAGCAATCGCTCAGGGAAGGAAAGCCGCTGTCAGTTGCAGCCAGTTCCTGAACGGACTTCCGCTTACAGGCGAGAAATATGAATTCATCAGCAAACGCGATAATTTCGAGAAACAAAAATCCGGTGATTATAAAGACAAATATGCTGAACAATCAAGGGAAGAAATGCCTACCCTTGACCCGAAGAGAAGAAAGAATTTTGACGAGGTTGAACTCGGCTACACCTCGCAGGCGGCTCATGATGAAACGAAAAGATGCCTTGAATGCGGCTGTACGGAATATTATACCTGCGACCTCAAGAAGTATTCGACCGAATATGAAGCCCAGCAGAAAAAATTCGAAGGCGAATACAAGAAGTATGATGTCGATTTCAGGCATCCGTTCATCGAGATTGATAACAATAAATGTATATTGTGCTCAAGATGCGTCAGAATCTGCAAGGATGTTATAGGCGCTAACGCCCTCGGCCTTGTAAACAGAGGATTCGAAACGTATGTCGCTCCAAGCATGGGTACGAGCCTGCTCGAAACGGATTGCGAATCCTGCGGTATGTGCATCTCAACATGCCCGACAGCGGCTATGGCGGAGAATTTTAAATTCAAACCGGGACCGCTTGAACTCGAATCATTCGAAACTATCTGCAATTACTGCTCTGTCGGATGCGCGATTCAAATCCACCACCATAAAGGCTTTGTGATGAAAGTTACAGGAGCCGAAGGTACTGTGAACAGACTCGGCAGTATCTGCAGAATGCCTAAATTCGGTTACGGCTATCTTAACGACGGAAAACGACTCCTTAAACCGCTTCTTAAAGTAAATGGAAAGTTTGAGGAGATATCATTCGAAAAAGCCTATGATATTATTGTAAAGAAAATCAAAGAAACAGCGGCGGATGATAACGCTTTCTTTGCTGGAGCCAGAATGACGAATGAAGAACTTTATCTCATTCAGAAATTCGCGCGCGCAGCGGTTAAAACAAACAATATCTCAAACTTCCATTATCTCAACAGAGGCGACGCTTACAGGACAATTACCGAAGGCAACGTTCCCTTTAAACAGATTCGCAGCGCGAATACGGTGTATGTGCTCGGCTCGGAAACAAATTTTGAAAACGCCGTCGCGGGATATATGATACACAACGCCAAAACACAGGACGGAACAAGAGTCGAAGTGATTACCGATAATGAGAATGACAGAAACGCTTTCAAGGCGGATAAAATTCTTAACGTGAAATCATATTATTATTTCATTAAGGCGGTTAATCATTTCATACTCTCGAGCGGACTTGAAAACAGCATATTCCTGAACGACCATGTCAAAGGTTTTGACGAATATAAAAAGTCGCTTCTGAACGAAGATTTCAGCGAATTGCTCAATAAATCGGGCGTGTTCTTCGAAAAGAGACTCATAGACTTCGCTACTGAATTCAACAACGACTCGAAGGCAGTAATCGTTTTTGCAGAAAAGCATGTGAACTCGGAAACGGCAAAAGAACTCCTGAATCTGGTTCTGATAACAGGTAAATACGGCAAAACATCAAGCGGTCTCGTTTCCCTGAAAGAAAAGAATAACTCGCAGGGACTGTTCGATATGGGAATACATCCTGAATACAACGCCGGAGGAAAACGGGCGGATGACATGGAATTTAACGAACATGTGAAAAAACTATGGGGAGTAAAGGAATTGCCTCTTAATTCGAATGACGTGTACGAACTTCTGAATAACGGGAAGATAAAGAATATGTTTATTTTCGGCGAAGATCCGGTTGGATGCGCAATCGACAAACATGCCGTTTCGGAACTTCTGGATAAGGCAGGGTTTAAAGTCGTTCAGGATTATTTCCTGACCGAAACCGCTGAAACCGCCGACCTCGTTCTTCCTGCGTCATATCCCTTCGAAAGCGGAGGAAGTTATTCGAACACTCAGAAATATATTCTCACTTTCGATAAGGAAAGAGATACAAAACTTCAGACTAAAACTTTTGCCCAGCTTATCGAACTCATGTCAAGGTTCGGAATAAAGAACAAACTCGACCTTACCCACAATATTACGATTGAAATCGCCGCGCTCCTGAAAGAAAACGCGTTTGTATCCAACGGCGCCCCGAAACAACTCGACTATACAAACGGCGAAAAATCCGGAAGAATGTTCGACTATGGATGCGATTATATCGTGAAAAGATTCGAGCAGAACTATTCAAAAAATATTGAAGAAGCAAAATCATTAATTTAATATAACAATATGGAAACATTCAAAAACGTAGACGAAATTCTTGACTTCGCGATTAACTCCGAACAGAAAGCTGTCGATTTCTATAACGAACTTGCAGGAAGAGTTAAGAACGAGGAAATGAAAGCCGTATTTCTCGAATTTGCTCAGGAGGAAGTAAAGCATAAAGCGAGACTGACCAAAATCAAACAGGACAGGACTTTCGACGTTCCTTACGAAAAAATCGCCGACCTGAAAATCAGCGATTACGTGGATTCTGTGTCTATAAAACCCGAGATGAGCTACCAGGAAGCGCTTATCGTCGCCATGAACCGCGAAAAAGCCGCTTTCAATCTCTATACAAGACTCTCGACGAAAACTGATGTTCCCGACCTGAAAAACCTGTTCCTCTCGCTCGCGCAGGAAGAATCAAAACACAAACTCAGATTCGAAATGGAATACGACGAATTCGTTCTGAAAGAAAACTGATTTTTGTATGCGATATTTTTAAAGCCCCTTTAACGGGGCTTTTTTTATATCAAAAATCAAATATCAAAAATCAAAAATGAATATCAGAAATAAAAAATATATAGTGGCATTTCAAAATAGATTCAATCGATTGTGTCATCCCGGCGAAGGCCGGGATCCATAAGATGAGTGCGCATTTATAGCTGCATTTTTTAAAAGACTGCCTTATTCAGAAATCACTATCTGGTCTTTTATTGAATCCCAATACTTCATTTTGTGAAATAACTTATAAAGAATATCAGGAAATATTTACCTTTTGATATTCATTTTTGATTTTTTATTTTTGATATTTGATTTTTCAAAGGTGTGTGCAAATGAAT
>JAJTBN010000155.1 GCA_021286895.1 Bacteroidota bacterium
TACCGCCGTCGATAATCGGGGCTTTGTTGATGTAAATCGGAATCCTTGTTCCGTCTTTTTTGATTCCCGTGAAATTAGTTCCAGCGTGTATTTTCCCTCTAAGCACTTCCATCATCAAGCCGGCAGCCCGTTCGGTCTCCTCGGGAGCGATTGACTCAATGATAGACCTGCCGATAATTTTATCGTCTTCCGAATATCCGAACAAATCCAGCCCCTGCCGGTTAACGAATGTAATATTACCTGAAACGTCGGTTTCGAAAACCGCTTCGGGAAGCAGTTCAACTATTTCGCGGAATTTTTTCTCGGATTCGTGAAGCGCGTGCTGAATTTTTCTTCTTTCGGTGATGTCCCTGATTATGACGCACATTGCCTCGATGTCATGATAAAAAATCATGCTTATGCTCACTTCGACCGGCAACAGCGAGCCGTCTTTTCTTCTGTGGTGTCTTTCCTTTATCAGAATCTTATCATCTCTTACCACATTTTCAATATAATGGTCGATACTTTCTTTTTCGTGAGCGACAACATCATAGATTGTCATATTAAGCATTTCCTTATCCGTATAGCCGAGCATATCCGCGTAAGCGGGATTGACAAGAATCAGTCTTCGGGATTCAATCTCATAAATCGCGATTCCGTCCGAAGCCTGTTCTATAACCGAACGGAGTTTGTTTTCGCTTTCGGCGAGTTCGCGTGTCCGTTCCTCGACTTTTTCTTCAAGCGAAGCAAGCGTTTGTTTTAGTTCGCTTTGAGATACCTCAAGTTCGGATGTTCTCTGCCTTACTTTATTCTCAAGATATCTGGTATATTTTCTCTTCATATACCTGTTGTAGAAATACAGAATATTGAAAATAACCGCCGCGATTACAAGCAAAACAAACCACCATCTTTTATAGAAAGCGCTTTTTATCTTTATGTCGCCTGACGATATTTCTTCGCTCCATATACCTGAATAGTTCCTTACGGACATTCTGAACTTATAATCTCCCGGCTGCAGGTTTTTATAAACTATATTATCCGCGTCTTCCTGATTAATAAGAATCCAGTCCTTGTCGAATCCGTCAAGTTTAATTCTGTACTCCATTAGTTTTTCGCTGACGAATGATATTCCGCGCACGCTGAATTTAAGCGAGGCGTTCCCGTTGCCAGTAGATATTTCTTCAGCGGGAGAATATTTGTTACCGGTTAAGTCTTCCGCGGAAATAATTTCGGGCACGGGGATATTTTCATTTTCGTAATCGAGCGCAGGTATGTATCTGCTAAGTCCGGCATCGGTGCCTATCCAGAGGGTATTCCTGCTGTCGAACAAAAGTCCGGCCCTGCTGATTTCGCCTTTGACAAGTCCGTTCAGCGAATTAAATTTCTTTATTCTGTCGCTGCCGTTCCACCTGATGAGATTTGCACCTGTGCCGAACCATAGATATCCGTTTACAGTATCTTTCGTTATCGCGAAAACAGCGTCATTAATCTCAAAACCGTTTCGTCTGAACGTAACGAGCGAATCATTAACTATTTCAAAAAGACCTTTTTCCGTTCCGGCGTATATCGTTCCGTCCCTGTCTTTATACACCGCGAAAGCGCTTTTCTCGGAAATACTGCCCGATGTTTTTATACACTTTACTTCGCTGTCCGATATCCTGAAGAATCCGGATGTAGTAGCAGCCCAGAGGAAATTGCCGCCTAAATCGAAAAGCCTTCTTACCTGAATTTTTCCTATACCGTTATAGTCAAAGGTTTCGAACCTGCCGTTCTTCAGTTTGTATAATCCTTCCGATGAAGCGAATATCAAATCGCCTTTACTGTTCTCTTTAACCGAATTTATAAAAACTCCGTCGGGCGGACGAAACCATTCTATGTTACCTTCAGCGTCGACAGTTCCCGCTCCCATCTTCGAAGCGGCAAACCAGACCGTTCCGGTTTTATCTTTATGGAAATCAAGGACCCTGCTACCGTTAATTACATAGCCGGGCAGATTTTCGAACGGAATATATCTGTAATGGTATTTGCTGAATATTGTAATACCGGCATTATGTCCGAACGCGTAAGACTGCGGTCCGAGTTCGACTATAGCCGAGACATCGTTTTCGCCCAGTCCGTTCAAGGCGGTATGATTCCTGAAAGCAAGCGTATTGATCTTGTCTATGCCCTTGTAGTCTGAAAACCAGACATTGTCCTCTCTGTCTCTGAACGCTGAAGTATTGCCTTCCGCCGCGAAACCGTTTTCTTCCGTAAGCAAGACGTATCCGCCGCTCTGGGAATTCAAAGTATAGCGCGTCCAAACATTTCCGAAATATACTTCACCGTGCGGGCATACCGTAAGGAAGAAAAAATCGAGAACGCTCTTTAAGGAGAGCGAGAATCCGGAATTGACGGTAACAAAACTGTCACGCTCCAGATAACCAATTCTATCTTTCGAAAGCATCCATAATTTTTCCGTATTTGAGCCGGTATTTTTATCCGCGGCGATTTTAAGCACCGTTCCGAAATTCGAAGGGATTTTCGCGTTAAGGGAGTTGTCGATTATTCCGTTTTCGATTATTGAGATACCCTTCCTTGTCGCAAGATAAAATTTTGTTCCGTCCAAAGCAGATGAATATATTAATTCGTCCGCGAGACCTTCATTCAGGCCGACGCGCTCCCAGCCTTTTTCCGAATAAATGTATACACCCTGATAAGTTGAAAGGTAAACAGCGGGAAAGCCGTTCTTTCTGACAACTCCCAATCCTGATATCTCGCATTCCGTTAAGATGGATTTGGGTAACAAGGGAAGTTTTTCCCATTTGCCTTTACTGTAATATATGACTTCATCCAGCGTTGTTACCGGCGCCGCCCATATTACTCCTTCGTCGTCGCAAAATATTCTGGAATACCTGTGCTTCGGAACTCCCTGCTCTTCTCCGTAGTTTGTCCATGAGTATCCGTCATAGGTAGAGATTCCGACACCCGTGGAAAACCACATTCTGCCGTTTTTATCCTGAGTGATATCGTAAACGCCTCTCGTGGCCAATCCGTTTTCAGTAGAGTAATGCTGTACGGGGTAAATCTGTGACTGACCTGTCTTAAGCAACAGGAAGAATACAATTATTACCGCAATGTAAATACTGAACCTCATATATACTGATAGCCTTTCTACGAAAGTTATGACCCGTATTAGAAGTATTTTTATATATTGCTTCCTTCAGTACCGATTACAGTGATTGGAATAGGACGGTAATGAGTAGTTAATTAATTTAAAAAAAATGCTTCACTAGTTCAAGGCGTAAAACAGGCGTTAATAATAAGGTTAAATATTATTTAGGCTTTATAACATTAAGGATCGCGTCATGATGAATCCCTCTTTAAAACGGCGATGCTTTCGGTAAGGATTTTTTAAAATCAGTGTAATTATTTAATGAAGAAATATTTTGCTTCCGGATGGTGTACAATTATCGCGTTGGTGGTTTGTTCGGGTACCATCTGCCATTCTTCTGTGAGAGTGACGCCGATTCTTTCGGGTTTCAGAAGTTCGAATATTATTTTGTTGTCTTCGAGGTCCGGGCACGCGGGATATCCGAACGAATACCTAGAGCCGCGGTAACCCTGCTGGAAAATCTTTTTTAGGTCGGCGGAATCCAGTCCGCCGATGCCGAGTTCTTTCCGGATAATCCTGTGCCAGTACTCGGCAAGTCCTTCGGCTGTTTCAACAGAAAGCCCGTGGAAGTAAAGGTAATCCGTGTACTTGTTTTCTTTGTAAAGTTTCTGCGCGTACTCCGTGGCTTTCGCGCCGACGGTGACAATCATAAAGGGAACAACGTCGATATGTTCGCTTCCAACAGTCCTGAAGAAATCGCTGATGCAAAGATACTTGGCGCCGTTCTGTCTCGGGAATGAAAATCTCTGCCATTCTTCAAGATTATCTTTCTGCACGTCGTCGGTGTTCCAACTGCCATAAATACTTTCGCCCGAAAGATTTTTCGGTTTGTAAATAATAAGGTCGTTGCCGGCGGAATTGCAGGGGAAATATCCGTAAATTACTTTTGGCGTAAGGAGGTTTTCTCTTTTGGCTTTCAGTTTAAGTTCGTTGAACTTCGGATATATTTCCTCCTTAATGAGTTTGTCATATTCCTCTTCGGGTTTGTTCTTGTCTTTATAAACGTTCCAACTGCCTTTGAAGAGAGCGGTTTCATTAATGTGTTCAAAAGCCTTCTCGATTGGAATGCCGTCAACAATCCTGCTTCCCCAGAATGGCGGATTCGGGATATCGGCGTCGGTTCTGACGTCCGATTTTCCTGTGACTATTGTTTTTTTCTTTTCTCTTCTTTCTTTAAACTCTTCGGTTCTGGCGTCCTTATAAACCGCGAGCGGCGGTCTTTCGCCCTTTCTCTTGTATTCCATTATAGTATCCATGAACTTCAGTCCGTCGAAAGCGTCGTTTGCGTAATACACGTCGCCGCGGTACATCTCGCGCAGTTCGCCCTCGACGAACCTTTTATTCAATGCCGCGCCGCCGAGTATGACGGGCACTTCAAGACTTCTGTCGTTCATAATTTCAAGATTCTCTTTCATGATTGCCGTGGACTTCACAAGAAGTCCGCTCATTCCGATTACGTCCGCGCTTTCTTTTTCATAGGCATCAAGCATATTTTCCAGAGGACATTTTATACCGAGATTGATTACTTTGAAACCGTTGTTTGTGAGAATTATATCGACGAGATTTTTGCCGATATCATGCACATCGCCCTTGACGGTCGCGAGCACCATAGTTCCTTTCGCGGATTCCGATTCGGATTTTTCCATGAACGGCTCGAGAAACGACACGCAGGCTTTCATGCATTCCGCTGATTGCAGCACGAACGGCAGCTGCATCTGTCCCGAACCGAATAATTCTCCGACAACCTTCATTCCCTCAAGAAGAATATCGTTGATAATCGAAATCGCGGAATAATCTTTAAGAGCATAGTTAAGGTCCTTCTCGACTCCGATTTTATCGCCGTCGATAATCCTGCGCTTTAGTTTTTCCTCGACTGTCAGGTTTTCAGTCTCGACTGTCTTTTTCGTTTCGCCCTTATCCTTCGCGTAGTATGCGATTAGTTCAGTAAGCGGGTCATATGTGCATTTTATTTCTGCCATTAATTGTTGATGTATCTTTCCCTTATTTTATGCGCCGCCGCGAGCATCATCGCGAACGTGGCGGTGATTACTAAAATATAAATCCAGTTGATAAAGTTTAAGTGAATTAGTTCGTAAAACGTTCTCAGTATGTTCAACACGGAGAAGTCTATATTAAATCCCGCGAGCAACACAAAAAGCGCTATGAGGAATATTCCGTAGTAATAATATATCCTCTTCGTCTCGCCCGATTCCGAAGCGACGATGAAGAAGTTCACGACGGCGAGTATGACGAGTATAGTCATAAGCGACATGTTCAGTTCGGGAGCCGGAAGCCCCGAGTATTTATAAAGCACGTACTGGGATGAAACCGTAGCGAGAGTTATGATGAATGACGAAGTAATCACAAAGGAAAACACGTCCACCACGAAATTCCTGCATTTCGAAACGTTGTTGTTCTTCAGAGTTATTATGAAAGCGGGAAGGCCTATGCTGAACACGTTCAGGAGCGAGACGCGCCTCGGTGTGAGAGGAAAGTCAATGAACGGAAGCAGTGAAATCAGGGTAAGGAAAATCACAAGAAAGTTCTTCGTGAGAAACAGTTTTGCAATCGCGCTTACGGAATTCACTATCTTGTTTCCTTCGTCGAATATTTTAGGAAGCAGAGAGAATTTATTTTTCAGAAGGACAATATCGGCGACTTCTTTTGTTATCGCGCTTCCTTCTTCCATCGCTATTCCGATGTCGGCAGATTTGATGGCGGGGAGGTCGTTCACGCCGTCGCCAATCATTGCGGTATGCTTTTTCTCTTTCCTGAAAGTTTTTATAATCTTCAGTTTATGTTCAGGCTTCAGCCTCGCGAATACCGTTTTTCCGAAAACCGCGTCTCTGAATTCTTCTCCGTTCATGGCGTCGAGCATGTTTCCCGTCACCATGCTGTCAATATGCACGTTCCAGCCGATTTCATTGAGTACGGCTTTGACGGCTTCGGGTGAATCGCCCGTGAGTATTTTAAATTTGATACCGTTGTTCTGGAAAAGTGTTATCGCATCGAAGACATCCTTCCGCACCGTATCGGTTATGGATACGATGGCGAGCGGCATGATTTCCATTTTCGGCAAAATCTCTTCCGTAATGTTTTCAAGAGATTCGAAATTTGTAACGCGTCCGAAAAGAAGATTTCTGTAAATGCCGAGTTTGTTCTCTCCGAAAATCGCGTTCAGTTCGGATATCTTTGTGCCTGTCTTCTGCGCGAGCATGTCGTATGCTCCGAAAACGAATATCATAACTTCTCCGCCGATATTCAGTTCGAGCAGACTCATCTTTGACGCCGAACTGAAAGGCATTTCGTTCACGTATTCGCCTTCTTTGTTAGACAAGTGTTCAAGCGCTTCTATTGTCGCGTTTTTTTCGGTCGAATGGTAAACGAATGCTCCGAGCAGCCTGTTCACTTCGTCGTTGAAATATTTTCCGCTTACGTTTATTACCGAGCGCGTCTTGAGTTTGTTTTCTGTCAGCGTTCCGGTTTTGTCCATGCAAACGTATTCCACATTCGAGAAGGATTCAATGGCGTTGAGTTTCTGAACTATCGCTCCCGTCTTGCTGATTCTGTAGACGCCTATCGCGAACGTGATTGAAGCCGTCAGCACTAGTCCCTGCGGAACGAGAGAGATAAGTATCGTAGCGATTTTCCGTATGTGGTCAGTGAAAGTATAAACAGGATGCGAAGCCGTGTTGTAGGAAATAATTTCAATAGCCGTAAGTATAAGCGCCACGCCGAAAAGTACCTTGAGTATGGTGTTGATTCTTTTCTGAAGCGGTGTGAGAGTGAACTTGTATTTCTTCGCAAGGTTAGTTACGCTGTTAGCATGACTTTCCGCGCCGAGTTTTTCGGCTTTGTAGTAACCGAGACCCGAGACGCAGAAACTGCCGGACAGCAAAACCGTTCCGACTGCTTTTTCGACGGGCACGGATTCGCCGGTGAGAAGCGACTCGTCAACTTCAAGATGACGCGACGACGCGACGGTGCCGTCGACTACAACCTGATCGCCACGTTTGAGTTCGATAATGTCGTCCTTTACGATGTCTTTCCTGTCGATGCTCTTTTTTTCGCCGCCGCGGATAACTACGACTTCTCTCTTGAATAAAAGATTTACTTTATCGAGCGCGCGCTTCGCTTTTATTTCCTGATAAAGGGCTATTGAAGTGTTTATCACAACAATCGTGAAAATGCCTATGGAATCGAGAAGCAGACGGACGTCGCCGAATTTCATGTAGAAGAACAGGACGAGAACTATTATGCCGAGAGTGATGATGTTGAACAGGGAGAAAAGATTTTCTATAATGATTTCCCTGAGCGTCTTTGTCTTGTGAGACGCGTACGCGTTCGTAAGCCCCTGCTTGCGCCGCTCCTTTACTTCTTCGTATGTAAGCCCTTTTAATTCCATTTGGTTATTTGTGGCGTCAGGTGTTACCACCTGACGCGCAGGCGAAGCCTGCACATCTCCGTATTAGAGAATCTCCCCCGATGCTCTTTCGGGGGGACTCTCGATTGTTTCCTACACCTATCCGAGAGTCCCTCCGATTTTCATCGGAG
>JAJTBN010000156.1 GCA_021286895.1 Bacteroidota bacterium
AAATTTGTTAATGTAATTAATTATCTGACCACGAATCCCGCGACTAACAAGGCGAATAAAGCGAATAAGATGACGAAGAAACTCACGTCAAATCTTGATAATTCTTTTTTGTTTGTTTCCGCGTTTATCATAACCATTTTCCTTTCTATAAGATGTTTTTATATACATCTAATCAATATTGGTGCCAAAACGGAAATGTGGTTTTTCGCTCAGAAATGAGGTTTTTTGAGGATAATGGGATTAAAAATTCATTCAAATTGAGATATTTTTCTCAATTTGAGATTATTTTGAGCCGTTTTCCTGCTTAAGATTAAACTGGTCGATCTTTCTGTAAATTGTCGCTTTACTTATCTTTAATATCTCGCAGGCATCCTTAACATTCCAGTTAGTCTTGTCGAGAATCCTCTTGAGATAAATTTTTTCAAGTTCTTCGAGAGGTATATTATCATTGCTAACGAGGTCTTCGTAATCGTTGCTGTATTTTCTAAGGAGAATGTTTTCCTTTTCGAGCACGTCTCCTTTTGAAAGAACGATTGCCTGCATAAGCGTATTTTCAAGTTCCCTTACGTTTCCCTTCCATTCATGTTTCTTGAGCATACTCATAACTTCGGCCGGCACTTTGCGCACGTTTTTATGGAGAGTAAGGTTTATCTTATCGAGGAAGTGTTTAACGAGCAGTTCTATGTCTTCCCTTCTTTCTCTCAACGGAGGCGACACTATCGTGAACACGCTCAGCCTGTAATACAGGTCTTCGCGGAATTTTCCCTGGCTCACGAGTTTCTGAAAATCGGTATTAGTTGCCGTGATAACTCTCGCTTTGAGCGGTATAATATTTTCGCCGCCTACTCTTTCAAACTCATGCTCCTGCAGGACTCTTAGAAGTTTCGCCTGAAGGTTGAATGACATTTCCGATATTTCATCGAGGAAAATCGTACCTTCGCCGGCAAGTTCGAACTTGCCTTTCTTATCCTTAATCGCGTCGGTAAACGCTCCTTTTACATGTCCGAACAATTCGCTTTCGAGAAGGTTTTCGGGAAGCGCGGTGCAGTTGATAGCGACAAAAGGCTCATTTTTTGTTATGCCGCTCGAATGTATGATTCTCGCGATAAGTTCTTTGCCCGTGCCGCTGTCGCCCTGAATAAGCACGGTCACTTTATTAGCAGATGCCTGTCCGATTTTCTTGAATATTTCCCTCATGATGGGTGTTTTCCCTATCAGCAGGCGGTTTACGTCAACGTTTGTAGGCATTTGGGGCGCGGCCAGTTCGAGTTTCTGGCTTAGGCTCTTGTTTTCGAGCGCTCTTTTCACCGTCATCTCGAGCCTTTTTATATCGAGAGGTTTCGCTATATAGTCATAAGCGCCTTTCTGCATAGCCTGAATGGTAGTGTCCATATCGTCGAAGGCGGTAATCATAATCACCTGTATGGACTCATCGTAATCTTTAATAGTGGAAAGCACCTGGAGACCCGAAATATCCGGCATCTGAATGTCTGAAATTACGACATCGGGATTATACTTTTTAACAAGGTCAATGCCGTCGTATCCTGTGGTCGCTTTTGCTGTATCGTACCCCAATTCTTCAAACCATGAAGCGAGGGATTCGAGCGCGTCAACTTCGTCGTCAATTAGTAATATTTTTTCCATAAAGGTCTCCTTTAGTTGTTATACGGTAAAATTATCTGAAACACGGTATCGCCGGGTCTGCTTGAATGCAGGACAAGTTCGCCGTTATGTTGTCTTATAATATTCTGGGAAATCGATAAACCGAGTCCGGTACCGAGATTTTTTGAAGTAAAGAACGGTTCGAATAATTTTTCCGGATTAGCGACCCCGCTTCCGTTATCCTTAACCGATATGTAAACCTTATCCTCGTTTCTGTCAATCCTCGTCTCTATTTCAATCATACCGTCCTCGTATATCGCGTCAACCGAATTCAGTATCAGGTTCAGGAACACCTGTTTAAGTTTCTCGAAATCGCCCTTTATCTTAACGTCAGAAACGTTATTCAGAAATTTAATTTTCTTTTCATCAAGATTATTGACTATCTGCTGATGAATGCCGTCGACAAGATTTTTAAGGTTAAGGTCAATCAGCATAAGCCCGCTCTGTCTCGAGAACATCAGTACGTCCTTAACCAGATTATTAAGCCTGTCGACCTCTTTCTGTATAATCTTTATTCTCTTTTTCTGGTTTTCCGCCAGCACGGCGGTTTCATGTAGAATATCGGCGTTTATTTTAATTGAATTCAGGGGATTCCTTATTTCATGCGCTAATACTGCCGACATCTTTCCGATAGTCGCGAGCCTGTCAGCGTTCCTCAGTTCTTCCTCAGCCTGTTTCCTCTGGGTTATTTCATTTTTAAGGACCTCGTTGGCTTTATAAAGTTCTTCAGTCCTCTCTTTAACGCGTTTCTCAAGTTCGTCATTTGCTTTTTGAAGCGTTTCAAGAATCCTCTTATTGTAGGAAATTTGCTTCTGAAGCGTGAGTTCGATATTTGTGATTAGCACGGAACTGTCAACGGGTTTTACGAGATACCCGAAAGGTTCCGTAATCTTGGCTCTTTGAATGGTATCGTTGCTGGAATCCGCGGTAAGGAAAATAACGGGTATATCGACTTTCTGCTTTATGCGTCTTGCGACCTCAATACCGTCGATACTGTCTTTCAGGAAAATATCCATGAGAATAAGGTCCGGCTTGCTTTCGAGGGCTTTTGAAACAGCGGTTTCACCGTTTTCAATGACAAAAGTAACGTTATAGTTGTTTTTTTCCAGATACTTACGTATGACGGATGCGGTGAGATTATCGTCTTCGACGATTAATATGTCGGCTTTGCTCATTGTATTCCCTACCTCAAATGTATAAATATAACGAAAAAAACAGTTTACATTAATACACTTTTACTTGCATTTGACTTATTATGCTGTCGTGAATTGAAAATGCCTGCTAATTTAATTAATTTACAAGTTCTTAAAATGAATTAAATATAGCAAGGTTGAACAGAGTTTTAATTATTTCTTACTACTTTCCACCGATGGGTATGGGCGGGGTTCAGAGGACGCTGAAATTCGCAAAATATCTGACCAGATTCAACTGGCAGCCCGTGGTTCTCACAATAAATCCGAGAAAATATTACGCAATAGACGAACATTTGCTTGATGAGGCGCTAAGCAACGGAGTGATTATAGAAAGAACAGGCAAGAAAGACATGAATATTTCAAACATTGTCACGCGTGTTCCGAAAGAAAGATTCAGAAAATTAAGAAGCATAATATCACAGTTCTTCTTCGTGCCTGACAGCAAAATTCTCTGGAAAAACAAGGCTTTAAAGAAGATTGATGAAATCTGGAAAAAGTACGGCGGATTCCAGATTGTTTACGCGACCGCGCCGCCTTACACAGATTTTCTCATAGGTCAGGAAGTTAAAAGGAAATACAAAATCCCGCTTGTGATTGACTACCGCGACGCGTGGGTTGACAGTCCGGTGCTGAATTTTTACCCGACTCCGATACACAAGTCAATGAACATTACACGCGAAAGAAGAGTCGTGAAAGACGCGAACATTATACTTACGACGAACAGGCGTGTCAAGGAATTTATTATAAGGCGTTACGGCAATATCGGATACAACGACGTGAAGATTTTCCCTCATGGTTACGACAGCGAGGATTTCGAATTCGCTCAAACGAAAAAACTGCCGCTGACGAACAAGATGAGGATAACGTACTCGGGCAGTTTCTACACAAGAAACCCGAAATTTTACTTCGAGGCGATAAAGATGCTCATAGAAAGACATCCCGAAATAAGGAGCAGGGTTGAATTTCTTTTTCTCGGAATTTTCACGAAGGACCATCTCAACTACGCGAAAAAACTTAACATACTCGACGTGCTGGTTACGTCAACCATCACGAATGCACGAAATACATACTCGCTTCAGACGTGCTGTTCCTTCTCGTTAGCAGAGGCGAGAACGAAGACGCGGCCATGCCGGGAAAAGTCGGGGAATACATCGGCAGCAGAAAAAACATACTCGCCTGTATTCCGGAAGGCGTTACGAAAAAACTTCTTCAGAATTACAACGCAATTAAATTCGTGCCTGACGAGGACCCGTCGAACATAGCGGACGCACTCTACGAATATTACAGACTTTTCGAAAGAAACGAAATGCCTGCGGCGAACGAAGAACTTGTGAGACAGTACGACAGAAAAACGATGACGGGCGAACTCGCGAAAGAACTTAACTATCTCGTAGACATAGATTAAAATGAAAATCCTAATAATAGGAAACGGCGGACGGGAACACTCACTTGCGCTTGGAATAAGCATGTCGGAGTCGTTCCGGAAATCGGGTTCGGAACTTTACTGCGCTTTAGGCAATCCCGGAATAGACGAAGTCGCCCTTCCGGTAAACATCAAACCTTCCGACACTGACGCTCTTCTTGCATTTGCTCTCAGGGAAAAAATCGATTTCGCGGTTGTCGGTCCTGAAATTCCTTTATCCATGGGCATCGCGGACGTTTTCGCGGAAAACGGCATAGGCGTTTTCGGACCTTCGAAAGCGGCCGCTGAAATCGAGACATCCAAAATATTCGCCAAGGATTTCATGATAAAATACGGAATTCCGACGGCGAGGTATAAATCATTTCATTCGGGAAATATTCCGGAAACGGCGGAATTTATATCCTCGCTTAACTTCCCTGTCGTAATTAAAGCAGACGGACTCGCCGCGGGAAAAGGCGTGTGCATCGCGAAAGATATTAAGGAAGCGAACGATTTTATAGATGCGATTACGGCAGATAAAATATTCGGCGAATCGGGTAACAGTTTTATAATAGAAGAGTATCTTTCCGGATTCGAAATGTCGGTATTCGCTATCACTGACGGAGACGATTACGTAGTTCTTCCTTCGGCTCAGGACCATAAAAGAATAGGCGAAGGCGATACAGGCAAGAATACAGGCGGCATGGGCTCTTATTCTCCTGCCGACGCGCTTATTGATAATACGAGAAAGAAAATACGCGAAAAGATTATTGAGCCTGTTCTGGCAGGCATGAAGAAAGAAGTCAGAAAGTACAAGGGTTGCCTTTATTGCGGGCTGATGATATGCGGAAACAAAGAGAACTACGAACCTTACGTTATAGAATTTAACTGCCGTTTCGGCGACCCTGAAACTCAGGCTGTAGTTCCTCTCGTCAAATCGGATTTCCTTGAACTTCTTCTCGCTTCGGCTAACGGAACAATCGGGAATTATGAATTAAAGACAAGGAAAATGTATGCAGGCTGTGTGGTGGCGGCTTCTCTCGGATATCCCGACAAATACGAAACGGGCAAAGTAATCTCAGGGCTTAACAGAGAGCCGGGAGACGCTATTATCGTTCATTCGGGAACGAAATACTCTTTCGACAAGAAAGAAGTTCTCACTTCAGGCGGCAGAGTGCTTTCGGTCGTCGGACTGAGCCCCGAATCGATTGACGAGGCAGTGAAGACGGCATACAAGCGTCTGGGCGACATAAGTTTTGAGAATATATATTTCAGAAAAGACATAGGAAATAAATTCAGAATAATAACAGGAAAATGAAAAATCTAAAAATACTTATAACAGGAGGAGCAGGTTTCATCGGCTCGAATATTGCGGACGAGTACATACGTCTCGGGCATAAAGTAACAATTATCGATAATCTTTCCGCAGGGAATATTGAAAACATTAATCCGGATTGTAATTTTTATAAAATATCGCTTGGTGGAAAAAGGCTGGAAGAAGTATTCAGAAAGGAAAAGTTTGATGTCGTCAACCATCATGCCGCCCAGATAAACCTGAGGACGTCTGTAATGAATCCCGTGTACGACGCCGAAACGAATATCATAGATACACTGCGTTTACTCGAACTCTCCGTAAAGTACGGCATCAGGAAATTTATATTTGCATCATCGGGCGGAGCGGTTTACGGAGAACAGTTAAAATATCCGGCAGTTGAGACACATGAATCAAATCCAATGTCACCTTACGGAATCTCTAAATTGACTGTTGAGAATTATCTGAAATTTTTCGGAAAGCAGCACGGACTCGATAATATTATTTTAAGATATTCAAACGTATACGGGCCAAGACAGAATTTCGCGGGAGAATCAGGCGTTATATCGATTTTTCTTAATAACATAATTTCAGGTGATTCCCCCAAGATAAACGGCAACGGCAATCATACAAGGGATTTTGTTTTTGTGAAAGACGTTGTTAACGCAAATGTTCTGGCGCTGAATCATAAAGGCTCTGATATGTTCAATGTCTCGACAAGCAAAGAAACCAGCATAAATTCGATTGTAAAACTTATAATTAAGATTTCAAAGACAGAAATAAAGATTAAACATTTACCGCCGATAAAAGGCGAACAGAAGCGAAGCATACTTTCGTATAAAAAAGCGGAAAGAATTCTCGGATGGAAGCCTCAATACGATATAGAGAAAGGAATCGAAGAAACTTTAAGATGGTTTTTGAATAAGTGAAACTGACGCAGGAAAATATCGACAAGATAATTAAAGGCGACAAACGGCTCATATCAAGAACCATAACTTACATCGAAAACAGCGAAGATGACAAGCACGAAATACTAAAGGCGCTGTACAAGCATACCGGCAAGGCTTACAAGATAGGAATTACAGGCCCTCCGGGCGCGGGAAAATCAACGATAACCGACTGTCTGATATCTCTTCTCGTAAAGCAGGGATATAAAGTAGGCGTCATAGCAGTCGATCCGACAAGTCCTTATACAGGCGGAGCGCTTCTCGGCGACCGCGTAAGGATGACGGACTCATCTCTTCTCGAAAACGTTTTCATACGCTCGATGGCAACGCGCGGCAGTCTCGGCGGATTGTGCAAGAGCGTTAACGACGTATGCAGTATTCTCGACGCGTCCGGAAAAGATTTCATCATACTTGAGACCGTAGGCGTCGGGCAGTCGGAACTTGACGTAGCGAAGACGGCCGATTCAACCGTAGTGGTTCTCGTACCGGAATCAGGCGATTCGATTCAGGCGATGAAAGCGGGTCTTATGGAAATAGCAGACCTGTTCGTAATCAACAAAGCGGACAGGCAGGGAGCGGATGAAATCATAACCGGGCTGAAAAACATGCTTCATCTCAGGGCGCCGGAGAAGCATTCCAGGGAAATTCCCGTAGTCAAGACAATAGCGGCTTCGCACAAAGGAATCGATGATTTGCTATCTGAAATAGTTAGACACCGTGAATACCTCGAAACGACGGGAATGATGCTTAAGAAAAAACGCGCGCAGATTGAGAACGAAGTTATAGAAATAGTTGAAACAGGGCTGAGGAAAAATTTCTGGACCGATAGAAACAGGCAGATTCTCGAACAAAACATAGACAAAATACTCGACAAAAATACCGACCCCTACACCCTTTCAGAGACACTTTTCGGGCTTTAAGTTTGAGCCTTTCCATGAACTTTTACATTTTTTTATTGTTACAATATATATAAAGAATTACAGTTCAATTATCTTAATTTTTACATAACTTGGGTACGTTAAAGAGAAAGAATACAAAAAAAACTAAAGTGGAAAAGTTCGCTCCGAAGAACAGCGGTTTCTTCTGTACAGAAT
>JAJTBN010000157.1 GCA_021286895.1 Bacteroidota bacterium
CCTTATTTTATTAGCTGTTACAGCTCTTTATATTTTTTAAGCGGGACACTACTGAATAATAATTAGTAATTGTCAAAATGGATTTTGGCTGCGAATATGGCAGCGATGATTTTATTAATAAAAAAAATCCCCGTTCATAGAACGGGGATTTTTTTTATCTGTAAAACCTTAATTTCTGTCTTTAGTGTTATTTCGTCAGCACCATTTTTTTAATTGCAACCTGTTCATTGTTGACGGATAATCTCACAAAGTAAACTCCGCTTCCCGCGCTATTCCCGGCGGTAAAAGGCGCTTCGTACACTCCGGGCTGCAGGTTCCGGTTAACAAGAACTGCCGCTTCCCTGCCAAGCATATCATAAACTTTTAGCGTAACGAAACTGTTTCCGGCTACCGAAAATCTTATGTTCGTTGTCGGGTTGAACGGATTCGGATAATTCTGCTCCAGTCCGAATTTATCAGGCACTTCGTTCGAAATCAGATTTATAGCGCTGCTGTTTCCGCACACACCGTTCAGATTTACCGTTATCGGTGAGTCTGAATTCGATATGTTCAGTGTTCCTGAATAAGTCTGGTTCATCACCGTAGGCCTGAACTTTACTTTAATGTATCTCATTTCGCCTTGAGGAATCGACGCCGGCACGCTTTCAACCACGAACTGCGTAATACTTGAGACCGCGGAAGAAATCGTTAGCGACGCGTTTCCGTAATTCATAACCGCTATATAATAACTCGTCGTATCATTCGCCGCTACGGTGTCGAACTGTACGTTGAAAGGAGCCGCCGAGATTTTCGCTTTCGGTGTAGCGTTGGCTGTAGATATTACGCTTGTTATCCTGTCCACTATTTCCGGATGGTCAATAAACGGATTGTAAGTATTCTGCGCCGTGTGAATCCTCGTGTTTCTGAGCCTCTCCTTGGCATCTACCGTATCAAGCACGTTCCACTGCCGGAGAATATTTTCCTGTTTCACTGACATGAATGAACCGAAACTTGAAGGATACGTTACACAGAAATAAAAAAGGCTCCTGGCGACGTTTCCCTTGTGTACATCCCTCGGCTCGAATACCGTCTCGCCTGTTGAATCCTTGCCGAGTTTGGACCCGCCGGTCTGCCATGTAATGTTCGATACTACTTTCCCAAAAGGATAATTCGACCTTGCATTATTTGCCGTTTCGTCCGTCGGATATAAATGGAATAAATCAGAGACCATCGGTACGTTCGAATTGAAGAAACTCTGCGGCAGTGTATGCTCGCAGTTGAAATTCTGCGCTGTCGCTTCGGCACGCGTTCTCACAATTGCCTTTCTTCCCGTGTATATGCATTCAATTGTATCGGGTGATTCGTAATGGTCTATAGTACCGTACATAGCGTCACGCGCCGTATTGTATGTAAGAGGGATGTGCCCGGTTGTAGTAAAGGTTTTTATCGCGCTCTTTAGAGCCTCGTCGTACAGCCCCTGTGAAAAAGCATAATATGATTCAGGATATTTCGCCGTTGCCAGCAGATAATAAACGAGAGGATATTTTAATCCCTTTGTTTCAAATATGAAAAAATCCCTGTATGTTACGTTCTGATTTGTCTTGAATAATACCGTTACAAGAACACTGTCATTCGGATTAATAGTAAACGGAGCAGTCGTGTAATAAAACTGAGAGAGCAGCGTTCTTATGCCCGTGACCTGCACCGCCTTGTTTGAAGGATTCCTTACATAAAATGATTTCGAACCCTGTACTTTCGTTATTGTCGTATCGACTTTAACAGTAACGGGGGTAATCTGGGCTATTGTAAGTTTGAAACACAACAATAGCAGAATTAAAAAAATTTTGCGCATGTAACTATATATTTTGATGAGTGAGAACAATTTGTAAATCAGCGTATTTTTCACGGAGATGAGCGGAAAGTTTTTCCGCGGAAAAGACCGAACGGTGTCTGCCGCCCGTACAGCCAAACGAGACCATTAAATCCGTGAATTCTCTTTTTGTGTAATTTTCCACCGCCATATCAATTATCCCGTAAACATTTTGCAGAAATTGAGTCATTTCCGGTTGTTTTTCGAGAAAATCAATGACTTTTACATCTTTTCCTGTCAGATTTTTGTATTCTTCGTACTTTCCCGGATTGTGGATGAACCTGCAGTCAAACACGAAACCACCCCCGTTTTTCGTACTATCCCCGGGAATTATGCCGTAAATGTAACTGAAAGAATTTATTCTAACTTTTAACAAGTCTTTTACGTAAATTAATAAGTCCGCATTACGCGGACATGAAAGATAAACAATTAAAACCAAAATTTAAGTAGAAAAAAAACATGGATCATGCACTTATTACAACAGCATTCGAGATTGACGGATACAGGATTGTAAAGAATCTTGGTATCATTAGAGGAATTACCGTGCGCTCAAGAAATATGTTCGCTACAATCGGAGCGTCGCTTCAGACCCTTGTCGGCGGCAACATAACTCTGTTTACCGAACTCTGTGAAAAAACCAGGAGCGAGTCTTTTGAACTCATGGTTAAACACGCGGAAGAAATCGGCGCGAACGCAGTAATCGGAATGAGATATGACGCGAATGAAGTCATGTCGGGAGTAACCGAAGTTCTCGCATACGGAACCGCGGTTATTGTGGAAAAAATTTAAAACATTTAATACTTCGGTAAAACGGGAATACGACTATTGTATTCCCGTTTTGCTTTACCGCTATGTGTGCATTGCGAAACTTATGCCTGAACCTTCTTCCTTCTGAAAAAGAATTTCCTAATGAGCCATACGACGATAAAAACAAATATGAACACGGGTATCAATGCTATCAGTATTGTTATCGAGTATCCCAGAACGCTCGTGAATCCCTTTAGCCCCTTCTTAACCGACTGCCCCAACTCATAAAAGAATCCGCCGCCGCTCGACGTATCCAGCATAGACGGCTCGTAAACCGATACTGTCAATGTCGACATGTCAGACTGCGATTTGAGAACTTTCATCTTTGCGTCAATTCCCTCTATCTTCTGCCTCACGTTCGCAAGTTTTTCCTCTATCTCTATAACATCGGATAATTTCGAAGTCTTGTCGTTGAGAAGTTTTAGAAGCCGCTCCTCAAGTTCCTTCTGTGTCTTCAGCCTCGTCTCAAGGTCGACGTACTCTTCAGTAACGTCCCTTGCCTGAATGTTCGTCGATAGGACTTTGCCGTATCCGGATACTTCGCTCACAAAAGCGTCGTACTTGTCAACAGGAACCTTAAGCGTTATCGTTCCGGACTTTTTCCCGCCCGTGTTCTGATTCGATGAAGCGCCGGATACATACCCGCCGTATTTTTTAACTGTCTCGTTAAGCCTGCTTTCCGCGTCATCGTATTTGTCAACTTCAAGATTCATCGTTCCGGTCTTTACTATCATTCTCTGAATGGTTGCGCCCAGCATCTTATCGTCGCTAAATTCAGGATACGCCACATCCTTCAAAACCTTCACTTCCTTTTTGTCAACGCTTACATTGTCTTTCCCCGAAACAGTTGATGTCGTATTCGGAAGCGGCGCCTGCTGCTTGTCGGATAACTGCTTTTCACAACCCGCGAATAATGCAGCGGCTATTATCAAAACAATTAAAAAATGTCCGGATTTCATAAGTTTTTATTTTTAATACTAAATATAAGCAGAATTGTTCCGCTATTATATCCCGAACGAAATATGCAGAAACCTTGTTTATTTATTCTGAAAACAAATTTTTTACATATATGAAAAACTTTCAGGTAATGATTTTTAATTCGATAATTCTTATCGGACTCGGTATATACGGCTATATTATCTCAGGAAGCCCGACTTCTTTTATCTCGGTAGCAATCGGCGCCGTTCTCCTTATTCTTGCTTTCCCGGTCAAAAAGGAAAATCACGTCGCCGCCCATATAGCGGTCGGACTCACCGGCCTATCAATGATTACTTTCTTCGTCGTCGGCTTTATGAGAAGCAATAACATCATACTCATAATGGCGGTAGTAACCCTGATTTCCTTCATCTTCTATATATCCGACTTCCTTAGAAGAAAGAAGGAAAGAGAGTAACAATTAGCAGTTAGCAATTAACAATTAACAGTCAACAATTAGAGCACGAGTTAGTAGTCTTTAGTTGTTGAGTTAGAATGTTTTACATTTTTTATTTTTAATTTGTATGTTTGGCCGCCGCGGCGGATAATATTTGATTTTTGATATAAAAAAAGCCCCGCTTTTAAAACGGGGCTTCGAGAATGAATCTTAAAAATAACTATTTCTTTATCTGTATTCCTTTCGAGCCGACTTCTTCGTACGACATCCCGTCAAGCCCGAATTCATTTTTGCACAATTCAGCAAATACCTCTTCGGAATTATCGAATTTAAAATCCGTTCCGAATGCTTTCGCTATTTGCTTCAATATCTTCCATGTCGGCCTTGTGTTAAAACGAACTTCCTTCATCCACCTATCATTAGGCGCGCCGAACTTATCAAGCCTCGACATGGAATATTCGCCGAGAAGTCTTTCCTGTTCGAGCGTAGCCACAGCCGGCCTTATTCTCTGAATCCTTCCTTCAAAGTTCATGAACGTGCCGTTTATTTCCGCGTATGTGGATTCCGAGAATACTACATCCGCGTATTCGGAAGCGAATCCGTTAAGCGTATTCAGATGAAACACAAATGACTGCACTCCGCTGAAGTCCGCTTTTGTAAGCCCGGTTCTTTCAGGGTTATCGTTTATTACATATACGGCTTTAAAATTGCCTGATTTTAATTCCTTAATAGTCTTTTCGCCAATCGGTGTAATTCCCATCGCCTCAAGCCCTGTCGCGTTCGGCGTTCTGTCCGCCTTTCTCAAAAGGTCGTCCGCGAATTTTGTGTCTATATCGGGAATATAGAAAATCTCGTCCGTTCCGAATACTTCCTTAGCGAATTTTTTCAGCGCGTAGTTGTCTTCGAGTGTCGAATACGGCGAAGCGATAAATAAAATATGCTTCCTTGCTCCGTTTAAGACAGAAACAGACTTTGAAACGGCCTCTTCCCAGTCCGTCGCGACCAGATTCTCATCAGACTCTTCCGCTTCCTCCGGTCTGACAAACGGCGTCTTGACTCTCGTATTCTCGTCGTTCACAAATTTGAACGTCCCGAGCCTTCCTTCATCGCACATCCACCATTGATTGACTTTTTCATTCAGCCGTGGTTCAAGCCTAAGTATCTCGTTTTTCCTGACTCCGATAATAGTATTGCATCCTCTCGAACATCCGATGCAAATTCCGTCTGTAAAAGACATATCCCAAACTCTCGAACGGAATCTGAAATGTTTAGATGTCAGCGCGCCCACGGGACAAATATCGATTACGTTCATAGAATAAGGATTGTCCAGTTCTTTCCCGGGAAATGTAGTGATTGTAACTTTTTCGCCTCTTTGTATGAATGTTAACTGCGGGTCTTTCGCCACCTCGTCGCAGAACCTTATGCACCGCGAACAACTGATGCACCTTTCCCTGTCGAACATTACGTTCGGTCCGAGAAGTATCCTCTTGTCCTTGTGATTCTTTTCCTCATCGAACCTTGAAATGCCTTTCCCGTACTTGAACGCGTAATCCTGAAGTTTACATTCACCCGCTTCGTCGCATATCGGACAGTCCAGCGGATGGTTTATCAGCAGGAATTCCATCACGGCGTTCTGCGCTGCAATTACTTTTTCCGACTTTGTGTGTACAACCATACCCTCCGATGCCTGCGTCGAACATGCTATCGCGAGTTTCGGAAGTTTTTCAATTTCAACAAGACATATTCTGCAGTTTCCCGATATACTCAATCCGGGATGCCAGCAGAAATGAGGAATCTTTATGCCCGCCTTCTTCGCGGCTTCTATTATAGTCTGTCCCTGGACAAACTCAACCTCGGTATTGTTAATCGTGAATTTAGGCAATATACTTTTATTATAATTTTACAATCTAAACGCTGTATTCGTCGGTAATATCCGTCATGCCCTTCATCGTTAGGAATCGGAATTCCGACAGAGGAAGATTCTCATCAACTTCAAGTTTGATAATCGTCCTGTACTTAAAGCATAACAATAAAATCTTATTAATTATTCCGCTCGTCAGGTAATGCTTAATAAGCGGATTGACGCGCATTCTTAAAAACGCGCTTCCGCCGGCTCCTCTGTAACGCTGCAGTCCGGTTTCGATTTCCGTCATAAACGCCATCTTCGACTGAACCCTGCCGGTGCCTTTGCACATCGGGCAGTCGTTCTTAACCCTGTGTATGATGCTTTGTCTTATTCTCTGCCTTGTAATCTGCACAAGACCGAAATCCGTCATGGGAAGCACAGTGATTTTGGCGCGGTCTTTCCTGAATTCCTTCTTCAGTTCCTCGTACAGTTTTCTCTTGTTGTGGTCTTCGTATAAGTCGATAAAGTCAACGACGATTATACCGCCGATATCGCGAAGCCTTAACTGTCTCGCGATTTCTTTCGCCGCTTCGAAATTGATTTTAAGCGAATTGATTTCCTGGTCTTTCGATTTCGCGTACTTGCCGCTGTTGACGTCGACAACCGTCATGGCTTCCGTAGTCTCGATGACGATATAACCGGAGTTTTTCAACCAGACTTTCTTGTTCAAAGATTCGTCTATCTGCTTTTCGATATTATAAACGTCGAATATCGGAGCGGATTTCGAGTAATACTCTATCTTATCGGAAAATTCAGGAGAAGTAGTGTCGACGTACGCTTTGATTTCCTTGTATAGTTTTTTGGAATCGATAAGCACCCTTACGACATCGTCCCTGAACAAATCCCTTACGACCGAATTCGTAGTTGAAACGTCCTTGTACAGAATCGCCGGAGGTTTCAGAGTCTTTGCTTTGTTCTGAATCTCATTCCAGGTGTTGATGAGTTTGTTGAGGTCATCGCGTATAAGGTTCTCGTCCTGTCCCGCCGCGACAGTCCTGATAATAAGACCGTTTCCCGGAGGAAGCACTGACTTAACGATGCTTTTAAGACGTCTGCGTTCTTTGTAATTGTAAATCTTTTTAGAAACGCCGATTCTCTTGTTGAAAGGAAGCATCACGAGATACCTTCCGGGTAATGACACTTTGGAAGTGACGCGGACACCCTTGTTGCCCACAGGCTCCTTTATAATCTGCACGATTATGTCCTGACCGCGCTCAATGTTGATATGCGGCCTGCCGCCTCTTCCGTGTGAAACGGGTTTCGCGTTTACAATTTCTTCTTCGTCCTCGTCATCATCGTCGACGTCTTCATCCTCGCCTAAAATGGAAGAATAATCGTCAATCGATGTGTCGATATCGGAAAAATGAAGAAACGCGTCCTGAGGAAAGCCGACGTTAATGAACGCGGCTTTAATTCCGGGCATAACTTTAGCGACCTTGCCCCAGTACAAATCGCCGACGTTGCGGCTTAAATCGGGGCTTTCGGAGAAAAGTTCTACTAACCGGTTTTCTTCGGTAATGGCAATCCTGACTTCATAAGAAGTAGAATTGATTAAAATCTCTTTTTTCATGTAGCACTAATATTTTCATTCAAACAATTATGAATTCATTGAAGCCAGGAACTCTTTGTTCGATTTAGTGCCGCGCATCTTTTCAAGAATGAACTCCATTG
>JAJTBN010000158.1 GCA_021286895.1 Bacteroidota bacterium
AATCGCGGTAATGCACAAGGACAATGTATTCGGCGGCTGGGACGACGTATCCGACTGCCCGACATCGTTAATCGAAAGAATCCGCCACTACTTTCTTACGTATAAGGAAGCGCCGGGCGCTGACAAGCGTATATGCGAAATCACTCACATATACGGCAGGGAAGAGGCATACGAAGTAATCCGCCGCAGCCGCGAGGACTACCTCGACCTCTACTCCGACCTCAACGATTTACTGATGATGAATTACGGAGAAAAATAATTGTCTTTCAGTTTGTAATCCCGGCGCAGGCCGGGATACATATTAATAGACAAAGACTCATCTCAACTCGTCACGAAGCCCCAGCTTCGTGACGCGAATTGCCTTCCCAAGCCGAAGCTTGGGAAGGATGAGAAAGAAAAAAATATTTCTTAGTGCCCTTAGTACCTTAGTGGTAAAATAATATTCCGTACTGTACTCATTCTACTCCAGCCTCAACCCCGCTGAGTATTGCTTCTTTCAGTACTTCCGCGTCTATGTCTTTCAGCGTTTTGAACTTTATGCAATATCCTGTTACGCTTGCCTTGCCGAGTTTTCTCCCGAATGTCTTCGCAAGGAATGTCTTGTCTTCTATTCCGAGTATGTAAACCGAGATACCCGTTGTGTTCGCGCTGATGCCGATTCTGTAAAACTCCTTGGTCTTTCCGTCAGCGTATTTTATCGTACGGAGCCCGTAACCTATGTTGGGATTTGAAACAATCTTGCCTTTGTCATCCTTGCCGTCAAGAAACCATAGTCTGCATCCGGGCATTATTCCCTGTATGAGGCGATGCAGTTCCTGCATGTCATCCCGCTTCGGCTCAGGCTGGCTCGCTATGTATTCTTTGATTTGTGCTTTTATGTTCATATTTATTTCAGAATTATGACAGTTTGTTGTATCCGAGAGTCTCTCCGTTATTTGGGGGACTCTCGGTGAGGTCTTCAGATTTATTTCCGAGTGTCCTCCCGATGTGCATCGGGGGAGACTCTCGGATACGGATTACATATTTATATTTCGCCTAATTCGTTTATTTCGGACTAATTTGCAGTTCTCTCTTAACGCCCTTCCACCTCGTAACTCAGCGCCGTTACTCCGCATTCAAACCGATGTGTATTCAGAAGATTTAGTTTAGTTCTGTCCCTTATATCTTTAAATAGCGGAATCCCATTTCCGAGAATAATAGGATTGATAAACAGCCAGTAGCCGTCGATTAAGCCAAGTTGATTAAGCGAATGCGTCGCCCGCGGACTTCCGAATAGCAGTATCTCTTTGCCGGCTTTTTGTTTTAATTCTTCTAATCTCTCCGGAAGGTTGTTATTGATTATGGTTGTCTTTGATAAACCCTCCTCTTTAAGTGTTTTCGATAAAACAATTTTGTGAGCGTTCATGTACCATTTCGAATGTTCGATATCGTGCTTGCTCGCGCCCGGCTTGTTTCCCGCCGTAGGCCAGTAATCTTCCATCATACGATATGTTAAACGCCCGTATAACGCCGTATCGCTTTCGTTTATACGCTTGCTTACATAATCAAAAATCTCATCGTTTACTTTAATCCAGTCCATTTCCCCGTTCGGTCCGGCGACAAATCCGTCAAGAGACATGTGCATAAATGAAATTATTTTCCCCATAAATTTTTTTATTATTTTGTTTTCGATATTAAGAATATCCGCAACCGAAAGTTTATCTGATCTATATTGCGGCTATTTTGGCTCCCAAAGCTCAATCTTGTTGCCCTCAAGGTCCAATATATGAACGAATTTTCCGTAATCGTACGTCTCGATGTTGTCGACAATCGTTACGTTTGCTTTCTTTAATTCCTCGACGAGCTCTTCAAGGTTTTCGACCCTGTAATTTATCATGAATTCTTTAGCCGAAGGGTCGAAATATTTTGTTTTCTCGGGGAACGGATTCCATACCGTGAGTCCTTTCTTAGTGCTGTCTTCGCTTTCCCGCCATTCGAAGTTTGTTCCGTACTGAGTAGTATTAAAGCCGAGATGAGTTTTGTACCATTCGTTGACCGCTTTCGGGTCCTTGCATTTGAAAAAAATTCCTCCGATGCCCGTTACTTTTTTCATCTTTGTGGCTGTTTTATTTTGATATGATGTTATTATTGTGTTGAACGCGAAACCGAAGCAAAATGCCGCCGCGGTAATAAGTATTACAATTGCTGTCTTTTTCATCCTGTTTTATGATTTATTTTTTCCCGTTTTTAACTTTGGAACAATATTTGGGTTGTTCAATCTTTGTGACCTTAGTGTCTTAGTGGTGAATTAAATGAAATCACCCGCCCATATTCCCCGTTTTCACTTCGCCGTCGCGTACATAATTCGCGAAGATTACCCCCGAAGGAGTGACGGAACTTTCCGTCAGCTTAAAAGCCGCGGGCACAGCGCCGGTATCAAAAAGTTTTTTCCCTTTGCCAAGCACAACGGGAAATATCTTCAGCCACAGTTCGTCGGCTAAATCTTGTTTAAGCAGCGTCTGTATCAGTTCTCCGCTTCCGTGTACCTGTATGTCGCCGCCTTCCGAGTTTTTCAGGTCTTTTATGTCGGCAGGACTTTTCAGTATAACTGAGTTATTCCAGTCCGCCTTCTTCATTGTCTTCGTCAAAATATATTTCCTGACGTCATTTACGCCGGGCCATATATCGCCGTGCGACGGCCAGTAAGAAGCGAATATGTCGTATGTTTTTCTGCCCAGCAGAAGGTCTGCCGGCTTCAGCTGCTTATCCATTAATCCACCGCCCGCTTCGTCGAAATATGGCGCGACCCAGCCGCCGTATTCGAATCCGCCTGCTGTGTCTTCGTCAGGCCCGCCCGGAGCCTGCATTACTCCGTCGAGCGTTATAAAAGATAAAACTATTATTTTTCTCATATAATTTTTTGTTCTTAAAATTTTTTGTTTTTGGGTAATGCCGGCTTGTAATAAAGTACTGTTGCTCCCGAACCAAATGTTTTAGTTTTTAAAAGTCTTAGATTAATTCTTTCATTTATGTCTCTGAATAAACGCAGACCGCTGCCCGCAATTATCGGGTGAACGCATAACCGGTATTCGTCAATCAATCCGAGTCTCATAAACTCGGTTATTAATCCCGGGCTGCCCGCGAATAAGTCTTTACCCGGCTGCCGCTTGAGTTCTATAATATCTTCTTTCCTTATTTCGTTTTTCAGCTCAGTGTTTTTCCATTCTACATTCTTTAGCGTCCGCGAAAAAACAATTTTTGAAATATTGTCTATTAATACAGCGAATTCATCAGTAGGCTTATTGCCCGTCGGATTCTTAACGATTTCCGGCCATGAATTTTCCATAAGCTGATATGTTGTCTTGCCGAACAAAAGCGCTCCCGTGTTTTTTAACATATCGTTGTAATGAATGTGCAGTTCGTCATCCGCTATTCCCGCCGTGTGATCGCAAATACCGTCAATCGTCATGTTTATTGCCGCAATCAGTTTTCTCATCGGGTTTTTATAATTATCGTTATGAATTTTTACGATTAGTATAGAATTACTTTTCTAACGTGTCGCCATTCTGTACGCCGCGGCCGTTTCGGGAAACGGCGAAAGCGCTTCAGTCAAAACGCCGTATGTTCCTTTTTCCAAAAGTTCGTTCGCGGTCTTTTTAATTAATGCCAGTGTTGCTTTCATAAGTCCCGAACCCATGCTTAACCGCGCGACGCCTAAATCCTGAAGTTCGCGTACAGAAGGCGGCAGTCCCGCGCCGATAGTCGGGTTAGAAAGTATGTTTACAGGCGCGTTGATTTCCTTTACGAGTGTTGCTATTGTTTCCTTTTCCCAAACAGGCTGAACGAAAATGCAGTCCGCGCCGGCTTCGCTGTACTTGTTGCCGCGTCTGATAGATTCTTTTAATTTCTCCTGCGCCGAACCCGTCGAAGTATAGAAAGAGTCTGTCCTCGCGTTGATTACAAGATGAAAGCCGAGTGAATCCGACAGTCCGCGTATTGCTGTAATGCGCTCGCAGAATTCAGTCTCGTCAATCAGTTCAGGACTTAAATCGATGCTGTCTTCGATGTTTATCCCCGCGATTCCTGTTGCGATTATTTTTTTCATCGATTCGATGACCTCGTCAGTATCGCTTCCGTATCCCGCTTCAATGTCCACTGTAACCGGAACCTGCACCGCTTTTACGATTTCCTTTATCGCGTGAATCATCTCGGAAAGTTTTATTATCTGGCAGTCAGGATAACCCAGCGACGCGGCTATTCCCATGCTCGTCGTCGCGGCTGCCTTGAATCCGCATGCTTCTATCAGTTTAGAACTTCCGGCGTCCCATGAATTCAGCAGTACCAGAATCTCCTTATCGTGATGATATTGCAAAAACTTTTCGGCTTTTTCTTTTTGAATGGCTGTGACCATAATGTTGTTTTTCTCCCTTTGAAATTAAAACATATTTATTCTTGAAAAATTCACGGAGGGGAAGAGACAGAACGTGAGAATACAACTTGCCGCGTTCTCAAACTCCTGTTTGGGAACGCGCAAAGATTAATTCGTGGTTCCCAAAGAGGACTTTGTAAACCAGAGAAGATGAGTTTATATAATTATGTGACCGTCAGGAGTTACCTCCTGACGGTCACGGAGTAAATGTATGAAATAAAAAATCCCCTCCAAAGAGGGGATTTGTGCTACGGTTTAAATATATTTTAGGTTTATTACTTTTTATCGTCAACAACTTCGAAGTCCGCGTTCTCTACGTTGCCGTCATCCTTCTTCTGGCTTCCCGCGTCCTGTTGTCCTGCTCCTTGCTGACCCGCGCCTTGCTGTCCCTGCTGTCCTTGTGCCTGCGAGTACATCTGTGAAGAGGCTTCGTTCCAAGCCGCGTTGTACTGGTCCATCGCCGATTTGATTTCAGTCGCGTTGTTTGTCTTCACCGCTTCTTTCAATCTGTCGAGCGCCGACTGTATCTTCGCTCTGGCTTCCTGGCTGAGTTTGCCTTCGAATTCCTTCAACTGCTTCTCGCCCTGGAATATCATCGCGTCCGCCTGGTTCTTCATGTCAATCTCTTCGCGTTTCTTCTTGTCTTCGGCTTCGTGTTCCTTCGCGTCTTTCTTCATCTTTTCTATTTCCGAATCTGTCAGTCCGCTTGAATGCGTGATTCTTATGTCCTGACTCTTACCTGTTCCCGTGTCTTTTGCCGTGACGTGAAGAATGCCGTTCGCGTCTATGTCGAATGTAACTTCAATCTGCGGTATGCCTCTCGGCGCCGGAGGAATGCTGTCCAGATGGAATCTGCCGAGCGTTCTGTTGTCCATTGCCATAGGCCTTTCGCCCTGAAGTATATGAATTTCTACTGACGGTTGGTTGTCCGCCGCCGTCGAGAAAACCTGCGACTTCTTCGTCGGAATCGTCGTGTTGGCGTCGATGAGCTTCGTCATTACTCCGCCGAGTGTTTCGATGCCGAGCGATAGAGGTGTAACGTCGAGAAGAAGCACGTCGTGCACGTCTCCGGCGAGTACGCCGCCCTGTATCGAAGCGCCTATCGCGACAACTTCGTCAGGGTTAACGCCCTTGTGCGGCTCCTTGCCGAACAGGTTTTTAACTTTTTCCTGTACCATCGGAATTCTTGTCGAGCCGCCGACGAGTATTACTTCGTCGATTTCGCTCAGGCTGTAACCCGAATCCCTGATTGCCTTTTCGCAAGGCGCGACTGTTCTTTCGACAAGGTCGCTAACGAGCGATTCGAACTTCGCTCTCGTGATTGTTTCAAGAAGGAACTTCGGTCCGTCGGCTGTCGCCGTTATGTACGGGAGGTTCACTTCCGTCTGTGCGCTCGTCGATAATTGCTTCTTCGCGTTCTCAGCCGCTTCTTTAAGTCTCTGAAGCGCCATCGGGTCTTTGCGGAGGTCGATTCCTTCTTTCTTCTGGAATTCTTCCGCGAGATATTCAATCAGTCTCTGGTCAAAGTCATCGCCGCCAAGATGTCCGTCGCCGTTCGTAGATTTCACTTCGAATACACCGTCTCCGAGTTCGAGAATCGAGATATCGAAAGTACCGCCGCCTAAGTCAAAAACCGCGACCTTATGGTTCTTTTTCTTCTTATCGAGTCCGTACGCAAGCGCCGCGGCTGTCGGTTCGTTTATAATTCTTTTTACATCGAGTCCTGCAATCTTGCCCGCGTCTTTTGTTGCCTGTCTCTGAGCGTCGTTGAAGTACGCGGGTACCGTGATAACCGCTTCAGTAACGGGCTGTCCGAGATAATCTTCGGCTGTCTTCTTCATCTTCTGAAGAACCATCGCCGAGATTTCAGGCGGAGAATAAACGCGTTTCTGGTTTGTGCTCTTGTCGTCTATTTCTACTCTTGCCACATCGTTGTCGCCTCTTATCACTTTATACGGGACTTCGCCTATTTCCATCGCAACTTCGTCAAACTTGCGTCCCATAAATCTTTTTATGGAGAAGACAGTGTTCGTCGGGTTGGTGACCGCCTGCCTCTTGGCGGGGTCGCCGACGAGCCTCTCTCCTGTTTTTGTGAACGCGACAACCGAAGGGGTTGTTCGCATTCCTTCCGCGTTAGGGATAACCACCGGGTCATTGCCTTCCATCACCGCAACGCACGAGTTAGTCGTACCTAAGTCAATTCCTATTATTTTTCCCATTTTTAAAAAGCCTCACTTTCTTTAATAGGAACTACCTGCCTTACCGCAGGTAGTTCCTGATTTAGACGTCTGTTTATTGAAAGTTATTTCAACTTTATTTCTTTAACTACCGGCTTTGCTTCTTCGACTTTCGGTAAGGTAATCGTGAGCAAACCGTCTTTAAAATCTGCTTCGATGCCGTCGACCTTGATTTCTTTCGACAGCGTGAACGACCTGCAGAATTCGCCGTACACTATTTCGTTCATAACGAGGTTCGTATCTTCGCTCTTTGTCTGCGATTTCTTCTCGCCCTTCACAGAGAGCAAGTTGTTTTCAACTTCTATCTTCACGTTTTCCTTCGCGATTCCCGGAAGTTCAAGGTTGATGTAAAAACTGTCCTTGTCTTCGGTAATTCTTGTTCTCGGGTTGTAACTCGACGCATCGAGAACGTCGCCTCTGAAAAACGGTGAATCAAATAATGATCTGAATGTGTCGTTGAACAGGTCGTTGTCCTTTTTAAATTTTATTAAGTTCATTTTTAAATCTCCTTAATTTATTGTTTTTTAATTTTATTGTTTATTTGTTTTCATTCCTCTTTGCTCTCTTACTTTTTCTCTCTCTGTTGCTTTGATGCTGCTGTTGTTTCTTTGTTGCTTTTAATTTTTACTGTTTCGCTAAAGTATATATCAATACGCGTGCCAAATAAAAAAAGTGCGATTTTTGCTTGTTTTCGGGCAGGACATGTGAAAATTATGTCACGAATAGGAAGTATATTGCAATACTTTGCATTCTGTGGCAGATTTAGGACATTTTTTTCATTCAGTTTGATGAAACCGTTAAAACGGTTTTATCTTCAATTTCTCGGCTAATCTCACGGCTGAAGAGGCTGTGTGAAAATTGCAAAAAAACATAAAAATATTGGTATAA
>JAJTBN010000159.1 GCA_021286895.1 Bacteroidota bacterium
AGGGCAAGGGCGGATTCAACGGCGACGACTGGGACGAGATGTTTCCGGATGCCGCGAGGCTGATACTGAAACTGCAGAACTGCTCGACATCGACTTTACAGAGAAGAATGAAACTCGGATACGCGCGCGCGGCAAGGATTGTGGACCAGATGGAAGAGGCAGGAATAGTAGGACCGAACCAGGGCGCGAAGGGAAGAGAGATACTCGTAACGGAGGATGAACTGGAAGAAATACTGCAGGGAATGTAATTCCTTTCAATTAGTAATTAGTAATTAGTAATTAGTAATTAGTAATTGAAGAGCGGAAAATGATACGTGTCGCCCCTACGGAGCTTTGTTTTTTTAGTAAATCTTTTTCTATTCGGTGTCGCCCCTACGGGGCTTTATTTTTTTGTAAATCTTTTTCTATTCGTTGTCGCCCCTACGGGGCTTAATTTTTTTGTAAATCTTTTTCTATTCGTTGTCGCCCCTACGGGGCTTACAAACAGCAAACAGCAAGCAGCAAACAGCAAACTACTGCTCTTAATTATTCATTACTAATTACTAATTGTTAATTGCTCTTCAGCAGGTCGTCCAGCAGGGAAGATGCGCCTATTCTGAACAGTTCCGGTGTGAGCCATTCTTCGCCGCAGATGTTTTTAACGAGCGACGCATATTGTAGGGCTTCTTCGGTTTTCCGGATACCGCCGGCGGGTTTGAATCCGATGCGGATGCCTGTCTTGTCGAAATGGTCTTTAACAGTGTAGAGCATAACGTAAGCGGCCTGCAGGGTCGCGGCCGGACTCATTTTCCCTGTTGATGTTTTAATGAAATCGGCGCCGCCTTCGATAGCGAGAAGGCTTGCGGCGTAAATATTGCCGGGTGTTTTGAGTTCGCCTGTTTCGAGAATAACTTTCAGGTGAACAGGTCTTGTCAGGGCTTGATGTCTGCAGAGCTTGCTGACTTCTTTTATCTCATCGAATACGAAGGGATAGTTCCCGGACAGGAATTCTCCCCGAGAAATTACCATGTCAATTTCATCGGCGTCATGTTCGATACAGTATTTAACCTCGGCGAGTTTAAGTTCAAGCGGTACCTGTCCTGACGGGAAATACGTCGCCACGCTCGCGGCTTTTACTCCCGTACCTTTTGTCTGAACGTGTACCCAGTTAATAAATCTCGGATATACGCAGACGGCGGCGGTATGGGGCACGCCTTTTTTATCGGATGGTTTTTTCGCTTTATCACAGAGCGCTTTCACTTTTTCGAAGTTATCATTTCCTTCAAGAGTCGTAAGGTCAAGGAAAGAAATAAGTTTGTTCACGTTATTTTTATCAGGCTGAAGTTGTTCCATGCCTGATAATTCGTTCAATTTCTTATCAATGTCTATATTATTGAAGAAATCAACAGCTTTTCCGATGTTAGTTTGAAAAGGGTTCATTTTAATTATTTTTTTCAATTTACAATAAATTTTTATCATATTACATACAATTAAATAAACGGGTGCACTTAATTTTTTACTTTAAATTCTATTTGTTATTTGCAAAAAAATAGTTAATTTAGCTAAGCCGTGTAAGGAGTGCTTTTTAAGGTAAATTAAAATTATATTAAATTAATTATGAGAAGAGCATTAATCTACCTAATCGTACTGGTCTCGCTACTGACATTATCGCTGTTGAGTTCCTGTTCGTCTACGGGTGATGATGAGGAAATTTATGTACTTAGAGATACTGTTATTCTCAATGTTGACACATTAATAAAAGAAACCCGGAACATACAGAAACTTAACCTCAAGTTCGTAGTACAGTTAGCGGCATTTAAGGAGATGAATTATGCCGAAGCGTACAAGGACAAAGTGAAAGAAAAACTGAATGTTGTTCCTGACATACGCAAAACCGGTGATGTTTATCATGTCACTGTCGGCAAGTTCAACGACGCAGCTTCGGCTCAGGATTATCTGAATTTTGTCAAGTCGAAGGGCTTTACGAATGCATTTGTTAAATCAACAGATTAACGGGAGATTATATGAAAAATACACTCAACACATTATTAATTTTATTCGCATTCGCATTATCGATGATTCTTACATCGTGCTGCGCGGACAATGAATGCGCGGAAGAGGATATTTACGGGAAGACAATAGTGAAGAAGACTGATACGCTGTACAACAAGAATCCGAAGATTGTAAGAGGGCCGTTCTATGTTCAGATTGGCGCGTATGCCAACAAGTCGAACGCGGACGCGTTTTACAGCGACGCCAAGAAGCAATTAAGGCTGAAACTGGATATGAAGCAGACGAGCGACGGCATATACCGGATAATAATCGGTGAATACAAGACTGTGGAGGAAGCGGAAGACATGCTGTCGACGGTCAAGAAACAGGGATTTTCGGATGCATTCGTCAGGGACGACGCGGGTCCGATAAAATAAACGGCGGATTATATATATGAGTTCTGATAAGATTATAGACGGCAGAGTTTTGTCGTCACAGATTAAGAACGAAATTAAAGAAGAGACCCGGAGGTTATACGAAGAAAAAGGTATAAAGCCGGGATTAGCATTCATACTCGCCGGAGAGAATCCGGCATCACAGGTCTACGTAAGGAACAAAGGCAAAGCATGCGAGGAAATCGGCTTTCATTCTATAACAAACGTACTTCCCGAAAAAACAGAAGAAGGCGAGATTCTTGATTTAATAAAGAAATACAACGAGGACGCCGGGATACACGGAATACTCGTACAGCTGCCTTTGCCGAAGCACATCAGCGAAGATAAAATCATTGAAGCGATAGATTACAGGAAAGACGTTGACGGATTTCATCCGCATAACGTGGGTAATCTGCTAATCGGAAGAAAATGTTTCATTTCGTGCACTCCGTTCGGAATAATAGAAATGATTAAGCGTCACGGCATAAAGACTTCGGGAATGAACGCCGTCATAATCGGGCGCAGCAACATTGTAGGAAAACCTATGGCGGCACTGTTTCTGAGGAAGGATATCAATTCGACGGTGACGGTATGCCACAGCGCGACGAAGGACATTAAGGAATACACGCTGAATGCGGACATACTCGTGGCGGCAATGGGCAAGCCGTATTTCGTGAAGCCGGACATGGTAAAGGAAGGCGCGGTCATTATCGACGTAGGCATAAACAGGATTGAGGACAAGAGCGCTCCGAAGGGAACGAGGCTTGTCGGAGACGTGGATTACGACGGATGTTTCGATAAAGCCTCCAAAATAACGCCAGTGCCGGGAGGGGTCGGTCTGATGACAATAGCGATGCTAATGCGCAATACTCTTGACGCTGCGCTTGGAAGAATATTCTGATGAAGAAAGGTAAATTAATAAAAATATCCATCGGTTATGACGGTAAGTCTTATGAGGATTTAACCGCATTTCTTTATACGCACGGAATAACATCTTTTGAGGAGCGCGACACAGCGATTGACATTTATTTACAGCCCGAGGAGAAGGACAAGTTTCTTGATGATTTCATGAATAATTACGGAAGCGGAAACGCGGAATTGGTACTGGAGGAAATCGAGAACAGAAACTGGAACGAAGACTGGGAAAAGAGCATAGAGCCTGTGTTCATCGCGGACAAGATTATAATTTATCCTTCATGGAAGAAGGACGAAATCAAAAAATACAAAAAAAGCATAAAGATACAGATTGACCCGAAGATGGCATTCGGGACGGGGCATAATGAAACAACGTGTCTTGTACTGGAACTTATGACTAAGCATCTCGGGAAGAAACCGGGATATCTGCTTGATTACGGCTGTGGAACGGGTGTGCTGGCAATTGCCGGTATAAAGATGGGTGCGTTGAAAGCAGCGGCGAACGAAACAGACGAAGATTCTATAGACAACGCGAAGGAATGTTTCGCTGCGAACAGGGTATCAAAGAAGGTAAAACTGTATCATGCTCCGCTCGAAGGCGTTAAGGAAAAGAATTTCGACGTAATATGCGCCAACATAATCAGTTCTGTTATTATCGGCACGCTCGGACTGATGAAATCTAAACTGAAGAAGAACGGCAAACTCTTTCTTTCCGGAATACTAAATGAGGAAAAGAGAAAAATAAGTTCGGCGCTGAAGAAACACGGGTTTGAGATAGAAGAAATCCAATCGAGGGCAGAATGGCTCGGAATTTACGCAAGAAATACGAAGTAAAAAATATTTTCGGCACACCCGCAAATCATGATTTCAAAGACGAGTTTTCCGCGGAATTGCTTGCTTTGAAAAATATCAGGATTGAAAAAATTGTTTCAAAAGGCAATATTACACCCGGTAACAAGTGGATGAAACAGAGACAGGATGAATGGGTAATACTGCTTGAGGGCAGAGCGGAGATTGAGTTTGATGATTCGACTGTTTTTTTAGGAAAGGGGGACTACATATTTATTCCCCGCGACGTCAGACACAGAGTTAAACACACTAGCAGAAGACCTGTATGCTACTGGCTCGCTGTTCATATCTTATAAAATAAAATTTTATCAAATGGAAAACGCCATTCCAACACAATTCAGAGAAAAGGAATACCGCGCGAGAAGGTTTCAGAACTGGATAATAATAGGATTCCTGTATTCGCTTTTTTACATGACGCGTTACAATTTTTCCGCAAACGCGCCAACATTGCAATCAATATTCGGCTGGACAAAAGGCGATCTCGGCATTTTCGAGACTCTGCTACCTCTGGTATACGGACTTGCGGTTGTAATAAACGGGCCGATAGCGGACAAGATAGGGGGAAGAAAATCATTCCTAATAGGATGCGTGGGTGTTGTAATAATGAATTTTCTTTTCGGCGCGGCAGGGTATCTTGTTACTTCGCCGGCGGTGATGAGCGGGAAGGAAGTTACAAAAGACGCTGTACTTCTGTACGGATTCACGAAGCAGTCGCTGTTATGGACAATGGCGATAATCTGGGCGGTTAACGGATACTTTCAGGCGTTCGGGGCATTATCGATTGTGAAGATAAACGCGCAATGGTTTCATATAAGGGAGCGTGGGACATTCGCGGCTATATTCGGAGTGCTTATCAGGTTCGGGCTGATACTTTCGTTTTCTGTTACTCCGTTGATTGCTTCATCGATGTCATGGAAATGGGCATTCTGGATTCCCGGTTTTCTTGTCCTGATTTTATTTTTCCTTACTTTATTTCTCGTAAAGGACACGCCTGCAGAGGCCGGATACGGAAGCATGGACACGGGCGACGGTGCGTACGACCCGAATGAGAAGGTCAGTCTCGGTGATGTTCTCAGAAAGGTTTTCGCGAGTAAAACGATGTGGATGATAGGGATAGGTTCTATGATGATAGGCTTTGTGAGAAGGAGTGTAGTGGATGCGTGGTACCCCGTATATTTCAAGGACATATACGGCGTAGCGGGAACGGACGCTGCTTATCAGATAACGGCATGGGGAATAGCGATACTCGGAATTATTGGCGGATTTGTATTCGGGATAATGTCCGACAGAATTTACAAAGGAAGGCGCGCGCCTGTTATCGTATACGGATTTATCGGCATGGTTTTGATTTTATTGTTATTCGCATTATCGGACACACTGGCATTGGGTCCCTATTTCGCGGCAATAATGATAATGCTGTTATCATTTTTCGTAAACGGAGCGCATGGAATGATTGGCGGCGCCGCTTCGATGGATTTCGGAGGCAGGAAAGCGGCGGCAACGGCAGCGGGTTTGATAGACGGATTTCAGTATCTTGCCGGGGCATTCGTAGGGCAGGCAGTCGGATTTATAACCACGAATTACGGATGGCAGGCGTGGAAATTGTGGCCCATCCCATTCGCTATAATCGGCGCTATAATCATGTCATTTTTATGGAACGCGATGCCGAAGGGAAAATCCAGCCATTAAATACAAAAAGGCTATAAATTGATTGTTTTTTTATATTTTATACCCCTTAAATATATTTAGTTTAATGATAAAAACAGATATATTTAAAAAATTTCATCATATTGAGACATATTAATTTTACGCTTGTAATACTGCTTTCATTAGTATTTATGACTTCGTATGCGCAGGACGATAAAATCAAGGTAGGCGCTTATGAACGTCAGAACATGATAGGCGGGTATTTCAATTTCGGTGATCCCAACAAAGTCAATATTGAAGTTAACGTATGGGGGTATGTGAAGAATTCCGGCAAGTATCTGGTGCCCAGAGGAACAACTCTTCTGGATTTAATAACATACGCGGGAGGTCCTGCAACGGACGCCGATCTTGATAAAATCAGGGTATATCGTCCGAAGAATGATTCTCTTGGAATAACGAAAGACAAAATATTTTATTTTGACTATAACGATTTAATCTGGGAGGAAAAGGTAAAAGATAAAGATTACAGGGTAAATCCGGAGATTGAACCCGGAGATATGGTAATACTTCCCGGATCGCCGAGGTATTTTTTCAGGGAAAATCTGACTTTTATTATGTCGATATCATCATTTTTATTGTCGGCGGCTATATTAATCGTAAGTGTAACCAAAAAATGAGAAGATGAATCAATCTGTATCAAATGTAAAAGCCAGTCAGAAAATTGATCGGGTAACACCTAACAATTTAAAAGAGTATTTAGGTATAATTCGTTCGAATCTTTTGCCTATCATTCTGATTTTCATAACAAGTATAATTATTACAATCGTATATGTTGTTAATACTGTAGATATTTATAAAACCACTGCAACGTTAAAAATTGCAAAACCCCAGGGTAGCATCCTAACAACTTCCCTTATGCCCGAGGCGGAGAATTTCACGTCCGATCGATATATACTTAATGAAATCGAGATTCTGAAAAGTTATTCTCTTCGTGAAAATATTGCAGATGCCTTGATAGACACGATAAAAAAAAATATTGACCAGTCTTCTTTTTTTTACTTGAGAAATATAGCGACAGGAAGTGAGCAACGTGCTCAAACAAAAAAATATATTTCTGAAATGTTGTCGGGTGTTGTATCTATAAACCAGAAAAGAGGTCTCGATATAGTAGAAATAGAAGTTCAGAGCCCTTCTAATTTGGAGGCAGTCCTTATAGCAGACGAATACGCAAATACTTATCAGAAAATTAACCTGGAATTCAGCAGACGCGAACTTACGACTATCAGAGAGTTTCTCGCTCAAGAAAAAGAAAAAAAATTCAAAGAACTGGCTAATTCTGAAGCATCGATTCAGGATTATCAACAAAAAGGAGGAATTATTTTTCTTGATGATCAGGCGAAAAAAGTTGTAGAGGAATTATCAACTTATCAAGCACAAAAAAGTGCAACAGAAGTAGATTTATTCTCAAAACAAAAAGCATATTCAGAAATTCAGAATGAAATATCCAAAGTAGATTTAAGTATTGTCAACTATATAGAGGGCCATATAAACGAGCCGTACATTTCAGAACTCCAGAAGAAAATAGCAGAGATAGAAATACAAAAAGACGTTGAGAATACCATACCATGTGAGCACAAGCTCAAGGAAAAAGTCGAAATGG
>JAJTBN010000160.1 GCA_021286895.1 Bacteroidota bacterium
TGGGCGGTCAGAGCGATCCGGAAAAGGTTGACGATGAAACCGCCAACGGTTTTAAAGTAAGAGGAAAGATTTTCGGTCCGCTTTTGTACTACAAAGACGACGGTGCAAAGGCTGATTTTGTCGGAGTAGATACTCTTAACGGAAAAACTGCCTACAAAATAAAATATGTCGGTTTTGATAATCAGGACCAGTATTTCTATTTCGACACAGAAAGCAGTATGCTTGTGAGAATGGATAAAAAAGTGAAAGCAATGGGTAAAACAGTCCATTCCGAGACCACTTACACTAACTATAAAAAAGTCGGCGACGTTTTAATGCCTTTCCTCATGGATGTAAAGTCGTCGGAAATGAAAATGGGCAATCAGGAAATGATAATAGATAAAATTGAAATCAATCCTGACATAGATATTTCAATCTATTCCATACCCGGCAAATAAACTATTTAAAAACAGCAGTTAGTAGTCACTTGCTTTCTGCTGTTTTTTCCCTCTTTTTTTTTGAGCAATATTTCCCTATTTCATTAATGTGTGTTATATTTCCCCACGAAACTAATGCATTGAGAAATTAATCTACATTAACAACCGCTTTATCCTAAATAAACTCTTTATAAACAAAGACATATCTTTCGGCATGCAAATTGCTTAATTATATATAGAATTTTAAAAGCGAAAGTATTCTTAAATAAATTCAAAGTTATGAAAAAAACTATTACAAGTTTAATGATTTTGGTGCTGACAGCAGGAGTGTTATTTTCGGCGCCGAAACCTAAAATTTTACCTCAATTAGTCACGCCCGACGTATTGAAATATACTCCGGTTCTTGTACCGGATTCATGCGTTACGACAGGATTATCAGTTGTCGCAAATAAAACCTATGTATATTTATCTGTGATGAATATCGGTGATACATCAACGATTCAGAGCAGTACTTATACTCTTGATTCGAAGCCTTCGGGTTCGAACGCGACAATTTCGACAATCCCTTCGTTAGGGTGGGTAAAATTCAGAACAGACGTTGTTGGTCAGTACATAGTCAGAACATCGATTACGACCTCGACAGGAACAAAAGACACAACAATCAAAATTACTTCAGCCAATTATGTCGGCGTCGGAAATTATGAAAACGTACCCGCGACATATCCTAACTGTATGTCGTGCCACGCGACCTGGTCGAACTTCCAGACAATTTTCAATAAGTGGAAAGTTAGCGGACACGCGACAAGATTCAAAAGAGATATTGACAGCGGCGGAACGGCGGGATTTTCAACATCCTGCATGAAGTGTCACACCACGGGTTATGACCACAATCAGTATGCGGATAATCACGGCTTTGACGATGTTGCAAGACAGGTCGGTTGGAGCTGGACGACATGGGGTCCTCCGAAAAAAGGAAACTGGGATTCACTTGTGAATAAGTATCCCACACTTTCACAGTTCGCGACAATCGGCTGCGAAAGCTGCCACGGCGCAGGAAGTCAGCATGCATCAACTGGCGATACAACGGCAATTGAAATTCCGTACAAACCTAATGTTTGCGGAAAATGCCACGAATCTTACTGGAGGCATACGGTTTATACACAGTGGAGAGCTTCATTGCACTCAAACCCGGTAATGGAAGGCCGTACAGTCGCGGACAGTTTAAGAAACAATCTCAATGACTGTAACAGGTGCCATGACGGAAGAGACTTCCTCGGATATTATTCATACAACAGAAAAGATCCTATAGCCCTTAACAAAGGCGACCAGACACCTATCGGATGTCAGACATGCCATGACCCGCACGGCGGTTCGGGCGAACATCAGCTCAGAGTACCGGCAACAGGATCGGATACACTCGCTAACGGCGTTTCCTATACTGCAGCAGGCAACGGAAAAATCTGTATGTCATGCCATTCGGCAAGAAAGAACGCGGCAACATTTATCACAGTAAGAGGTTCATTCTCCAGCACATGGGGACCTCATGAAAACCCGCAGGGTGATGTGTTATGGGGCTCGAACCTCGCGACATTTGGTTTCCCGTGGATTTCCGGTTCGCATAAGAACAATCCGGACGCCTGCGTAAGTTGCCACATGGCCGCGACAACGGATACAGGTACGGTAACTTACAACAAGGTCGGTTTGCACTCGATGAATATGACTTACGGAACATATGAAAACGTCAAGGGATGCCTCAACTGCCATCCGGGCGTAACGAGTTTTGACGACTTTGTTGCTCCTCAGGACTTCGACGGCAACGGTCTTATCGAATCATGGCAGAAAGAAGTAAAAGGATGTATCAGCAAACTCGGACATGCGCTTCCGCATACCGGTTACGATACGGTAAACTGGATTCCGATTGCAAGAGACTCAAACAACATCAACCTCAGAAAAGCGTACTGGAATTACCTGATGATTACCAAGGACGGAAGTTACGGCATTCACAATCCGTTCCTCGCGGTTCAGGTTCTTCTTACATCAATAAATTATGCGGTTGGTATTTCACAGAACGGTACGGAAATCCCCAAAGCGTTCGAATTGTCGCAAAATTATCCGAACCCGTTCAACCCGTCGACAAAGATTGACTTCTCACTGCCTCGCGCGGAAAACATATCTATAAAGATATACGACATGACAGGAAGAGAAATAAAGTCTCTTGTTGACATGAGAATGCAGCCCGGCAAGTACTCGACCGAATGGCTCGGTACAGACGGCAACGGAAGACAGGTATCCTCCGGCGTTTATTTCTACAGGCTTGTTGCCGGCGGCAATGTAATAACAAAGAAGATGATATTGATAAAATAAAGTGCAAGAAATAAGAAAAGCATAAGAGTAGTTTTTCATAGCTTTCTCCTTTAACAAAACCCGGGAACTCCTCCTTCTCCCGGGTTTTCCTTTTATAATAACAGGTTTAATATGGTTTTAATCGTAAATTTGTTTTACTTTTATCTAAACCAATTTAAATTGCCGATCGGAGAAACAAAAATACAGACGCCGGAATTACCGCTGAATTCGTTGTTCATTCGGAAAACATCCGCGTTGTCTTCCGTAATCGATTCGTTTATTAAAACAAAGAGCGAGAACGACCTTCATGACGTGAGAGTCAGCGCCCGCCGCCTTGAAACGCTGTTCGGCGACTTCGGACATTTATTTCCCGGCGGAGAATACAGAGAGTATTTTCTGATTACAAGAAAACTGATTAAACTTTTCGGGCGAAGCAGGGAACTTGACGTTTGCATCGAAATGACACGGGAATATACCGGCATGATTAAATTAAAGGACAGTTTCATTACCGGATTCCTTGAAAACCTTGAGGACTCCGCTAAATCGGAAAAGCATAAAATTCCTGAATCGAAACCGATATCTGATTTTACGGATATTGCAGGGGAAATGAATGATTATTTCTCGGCATCGGAGATTCTTCCGTTCCAAAAAAATCCTGAATTGCTTTTCGGTAATGTAATAATGAAACAGTTTTACTCTATCGTTTCGCTGTCGGATAAAATCCTTTTGGGTTCCGGCTCGAAAGAACTTCTGCACAGCATAAGGATAAAATCAAAACCGTTAAGGTACAATATCGAATTCGCGTCGGACTTGATTGATTCCGGTATTAAGAAAAAATGCTCGGCGGTCAGGGACTTCGTAGAATCGGCCGGTATTATTCACGATATCGACGTTCTGATACAGAGGGCGGGAAAGTATATGAAAAAGCGGGGACTCCCCGCTGCCGCCGGAAAGCAGTCTGCCGCAAGATTTCTAAGGTACCTTGCATTCAGAAGGAAGAACGAATTTGAAAAACTCGTAAAAATTATTAATAAAATAAAATCCAGAGAATTCAGAAACGAATTATACTCATTATTGTTTAAGAGAAATGTATGAAAGAAGAAATAAGCGATATATTCCCGCAACTTGAAAAATGGGTAAGTGGATATTTCAGAGATTTAGAAAATTTTCCCGTAAAATCTCAGGCAGGCATCAGAGAAATTTACAACAGGTTACCCGATACCCCTCCCGTAAAAGGTGAATCGTTTGATGACATATTCAAAGATTTTGAAGAAATAATTATGCCGGGTATAACTCACTGGCAGAGTCCGAAATTCTTCGCCTATTTCCCCGCGAATTCAAGTTTGCCATCGTTCGCGGCAGAAGTCCTTACATCAGCCATGGGAGCGCAGTGCATGAAATGGGAAACTTCTCCCGCCGCGGCCGAACTCGAGGAGAAAGTTCTCGACTGGCTGAAAGAAATGACCGGGATTCCCAAAAACTTTCACGGCGTTATTCAGGATTCAGCCTCGTCTTCTACTCTCGCGTCTCTGCTTACGGCACGAGAAGTTTTTTCGGAATTCTCCATTAACCGTAACGGATTTTCCGGCAGGGAAAAATTCAGGGTTTATTGTTCTACTGAAGCCCATTCGTCGGTTGAAAAGGCAGTAAAAATTACAGGGATAGGCAGGGAGAATCTTGTGAAAGTACCTGTCAATGAAGACTTTTCAATAAACATAAATAAACTTGAAGAATCTATACAGACCGATATTAAAAACGGATTCACTCCGTTATGCGTCGTCGCTGCTCTCGGCACGACTGGCAGCGCCGCGATAGATTCACTTGAAGGGATTTCCGCGTTGAAAAAGAAATACGGGTTCTGGATTCATGTGGACGCGGCGTTTCTCGGAACGGCATTCCTTCTTCCGGAATACAGGAAGTACCTTAAAGGAATCGAATTTGCCGATACATTCGTATTCAATCCGCATAAGTGGATGTTCACAAACTTTGACTGCTCGGCCTATTTCGTTCGCGATAAAAATTCCCTGTTGAATACATTCGAAATTATTCCGGAGTACCTTAAAACACGCTCGGACAGCGCCGTGAACAATTACTGCGACTGGGGAATCCCGCTCGGCAGGCGTTTCCGCGCGCTTAAACTGTGGTTCGTTATCAGATGGTTCGGTGTTGAAGGCCTCAAAGAAAAAGTGAGACACCACATCGGACTTGCGAAAAAATTTCACGACCTTGTAAGCGCCGAGAAGGATTTCGAAATTCTCGCTCCGTTGAGCGCGAACGTGGTCTGCTTCCGGTTCAAGCCTGAAGGAAAGAAAGAAGATGAACTTAATTCCCTTAACGAGTCGCTGTTGTCGTCTGTTAACGCGACGGGGAAAATGTATATTTCGCATACGAAACTCAACGGCAAATACACGTTGAGAATGGTGATAGCCCAGACCGACGTCGAGGAAAGACATGTGCTTGAAGCCTGGGAACTGATAAGAAATTTTTCAAAATCTTAAACATACAATTTATGGCAGAACAAAATTACAGCAACCACAGAAGATTCGTATTCGCGTACCACTATCTCGCGACGTTTCTGATACTGCTATTGTTCAGTTCTTCAACTTATTATACGATCGCGGCGGCAAAAGCAGGCACGTCTATGAAACCCGGCATGTTCCTTTTCCTTGTAACCTTCGTTTTAATGCTGCTGTTCTTCTTCGCAAGACAGTTCGCGTTAAAGGCGCAGGACAGGGCTATCCGCGCAGAGGAAAATTTCCGCCATTACGTATTGACGGGCAAGCCTCTCGATTCGCGGCTTACTATCCGCCAGATTGTGGGGCTAAGGTTCGCTTCCGATGCGGAATTTCCTGAACTCGCTCAGAAAGCCGCGGAAAGCGGAATGTCCGAAGAAGATATTAAAAAGGCAGTCAAAAACTGGAGAGCGGATAATTACAGAGTTTAAAATGAAACAGGGCGCGCAAACGCCCTGTTTGTTAAATCATATTTGCAACTTTCCATTTCCGCGTTGAAATAAAATCCCGCGGAATCAGTTCAGTAATTTCTTTATTTCGCTTTCGAAAAATTCATACGACTGATTTCCGATAAACTTCTGCGACAGATTCCCGTTTTTATCGTAAATGTAAGTCGAGGGTATCGCGCCCTCCCAGTTCTTGTCGTAATAATTTATGAAATCGTCAATCGTCCTGAAATCATTGTAATACGAAACAAAGTCAACGCTGTTCTTCTTCAGAAACGGCAAGACCTTGCTCTGAACCTGTTCAGGCACGTCAACGGAAATAAAAATAAGCGCGAAATCCTTATCCTTGTAATTGTTGTATAGTTTTACGAGGTCGGGAAATTCCTGCACGCACGGCCCGCACCAGGTTGCCCAGAAATTGTACAACACTACTTTGCCCTCCGTGCTTTTCCTTATCGCTTCGAGGTCGTCAATATTTTTTACTGACTTTATCTCCTGCGAAAACAGGTTAACCGAAATTAAAAGCAGAACTATCGCGATTATATATCTCATTTGTTGATTCTTTTAATTGTGCATCCGAAAGACTTTGTCGTTTTTACCGTGATGTCCTTGCCGCTGACAAGTTCATTCAGCGCGTTCTTCATGTCGGTTGATGTGACTTTCTCCAGATAACTGTTGTCGTCAATCCTGCCGTGATAAAGTATGGTTCTGTCTTTTCCGAGAACGAAAACCTCGGGAGTCCTCGTCGCGCCGAAATTATCGGCAATCGAATTATCCATGTCCTTTAAAACAGGAAATACGTAGTTGTGCTCCTTAGCGTGCTCCGCTACTCTTTCCGTGCTTTCGGTCGAGTTTGAATTTACAGCCCAGAAAGTTATTCCCTTATCGTTGTATCCGTTAACGTAATCGTTTATTCTATCGTTGAACGGCTGGACGAACGGGCATTCCGCCGACCAGAACATAATCACAACGTAACCGCTCTCGAGAGCGTTATCGAGATTGTATTCCTTGCCGTCGTAATTTTTTAACGTGAAATTGCTGACCTTGTCGCCGGGTTCTTTGGCGAAAAGATTGATTGCCGCGACCAGCATCAGAACTATTACCAGATTTATTTTTTTCATTATGTAGTCTCCTTTTTTCTATTAAAACCCTTTATGCGGTTATAAAATTCAGGGCTTAATACACTTGTTCTTCATTTATCTTGGAATAATAGATATTTATAAAGTCGTATCCGAGAGTCTCCCCCGATTTACATCGGGGGGACTCTCGGACATATAACATAAGCACTAATAAGTAGTAACCCCACTCTTCAGAGTGGGGGGAAGAGAAACCTATAGAAAACCGGCTTTAGCCGCAGAATTCATACACTACTGCGGCTAAAGCCCTTATATTGTCCAGTCAAGAACCCCACTCTGAAGAGTGGGGTTAATATTGAGACTTCTGAAAAGTACCATTCCCGTATCCGAGAGTCTCCCCCGATTTACGTCGGGGGGACTCTCGGTTGTATAACATAAGCATTAAAAATTAGTAACCCCACTCTTCAGAGTGGGGTTAAAGTATTCCCATACAATGTTCTTCATTTATTTTGGAAAATTATGTAGTTATTTTGAAAACATGGCAAACATAATCCTGATTATTGTCGGACTTGCCGCGGGCATTGCGCTGCAGCGCGTCAAATCCATTCCAAAAGATTCGCACAAACTTCTGAACAATATCATCATAA
>JAJTBN010000161.1 GCA_021286895.1 Bacteroidota bacterium
ATTTTTTCTATATAATTTTGTAATACATTTTAAATGTAAGTAAAGTATGTTTTTGCATCACCTCATTCAAATAAAAACTTTTTTAAACCCAATCTACAACTATTAATTTAAAGAAAGGAAATTTTCTATGTCATTTGCTCAGGAAATTCTTGCTAAGGTAAAAACGAAAGATGCGGGACAACCGGAATTTATACAGGCAGTAACCGAGGTTGTCGAATCATTGGAATTAGTGCTTCAGAAAAGACCTGAATACATTAAACACAAAATCGTCGAAAGAGTCATTGAACCTGAAAGAGTAATAATGTTCAGAGTTCCCTGGATGGACGATCAGGGTAATGTTCAGGTAAACCGCGGTTTCAGAATCGAAATGAATTCAGCGATTGGCCCCTACAAAGGCGGTCTCAGATTTCACCCGTCAGTAAACCTCGGTATTCTTAAATTCCTCGCTTTCGAACAGGTATTCAAAAACAGCCTCACAACGCTCCCGATGGGCGGCGGTAAGGGCGGTTCTGACTTCGATCCCAAGGGAAAGAGCGACAATGAAGTAATGAAATTCTGCCAGTCTTTCATGAGCGAACTCTTCAGACATATCGGCGCGAATACAGACGTACCCGCGGGCGATATCGGCGTGGGCGGAAGAGAAATCGGTTTCTTATTCGGCCAGTACAAAAAATTACGCAATGAATTCGTCGGCGTTCTTACAGGCAAAGCCTTGAACTGGGGCGGATCATTAATTAGACCCGAAGCGACAGGCTACGGCTCCGTATATTTCGCGGCCGAAATGCTTGCGACAAAGGGCGAAACACTTGAAGGAAAAACATGCCTCGTTTCAGGTAGCGGTAACGTCGCGCAGTACACAATCGAAAAAATTCTCGATTTAGGCGGCAAGCCGGTAACCTGCTCAGACTCGGCCGGTTATATCTATGACGAAAAAGGATTCGACAGAGAAAAACTCGCGTTCTTAATGGAACTCAAGAACGTTAAGAGAGGCAGAGTAAAAGAATACGCCGATAAGTTCAAATCAGCCGTATATACTCCGGTCGACCCGAAACTCGACTACAACCCGCTCTGGAACCATAAAGCACAGTGCGCGTTCCCGTCAGCTACACAGAACGAAGTCAACGGTAAGGACGCTGCGAACCTCCTGAAGAACGGCGTGTACGTCGTATCAGAAGGCGCCAACATGCCTACCACGATTGAAGGCGTCAATCAGTTCCTCGACAAGAAGATTCTCTACGGTCCGGGCAAAGCGGCAAACGCCGGCGGCGTCGCGACCTCAGGTCTCGAAATGTCACAGAACAGCCTCAGACTCTCGTGGACAAGAGAAGAAGTCGACCAGAGACTCCATGGTATCATGAAGAGCATCCATAAAGCCGCGTACGAAACAGCAAAAGAATACGGCACACCGGGCAACTACGTCAACGGTGCGAACATCGCCGGATTCCTTAAAGTCGCGGATTCAATGATGGATCAGGGTCTTGTTTAATAAATTGCTTTCGCATTCAGTATTAATAAATATTGAAAATCTAAACGGCCGCTCCAAAGCGGCCGTTTTATTTTACACTTTTAATTATTAATTGTCATTTGTAGCGTCAGGTATGTACCTGACGCGCTGGCCGAAGGTCTGCAATGTATTCCGTGATTTTCGGTTAGGCTATGCCTGACCGTGTGTCAGGTAAACACCTGACACCACAAAAGACAATAGTTAACTGCCAAATGTTAATTGTTAATTTCTGTTTAAAACCATATTTTTGAAAAAGCAAAGTTTATGTCCTCATTTATAGTTACCGCATCGATTGAAACAGGCTATATCAGGAAATTCCAGCGTTTTCAGGACCTGATGCAGATGAAAATAAAGGAGATTCTCCTCGTCTCCAGCATTTATGACCTCTACCTGTTCGAAGAAGACGGACGGCTGTACGAACTTATCCGCAATGAATATCAGGACCTCGAACTCAGCCAGTCGCCCGACATCATTCGCGTTTCAAGCGCGAAGGAAGCAAATGCCGTACTCAACGGAAAAAGAAAAATAGACCTCGTCATTACTACTCTTCATATAGAGGATTCAACTCCGGTCAAATTCGCGGAGAACGTGAAGAAATTTCATCCCGATATTCCCGTTGTCATGCTATCTTTCGATTCGCGGGAACTGCATGACCTTATACTTAAAAAAGATATCTCGGTCTTCGATAAGACTTTTATTTGGACAGGTGATTATAAACTTATAATAGGAATAATAAAATATCTCGAGGATAAGTATAATGTCGAACAGGACACTGCCTCTATAGGAGTGCAGTCAATTATAGTCATAGAGGATAATATCAGGAATTATTCTTCCCTGCTTCCTGTCATATATACTGAACTCATTAACCAGTCGCGGCGGGTTATTTCCGAGGGAATTAATCTTTCTCACAGGTTTCTCAGAATGCGCGCAAGGCCGAAAATCCTTCTCTGCAGCAGTTTTGAAGAAGCGCAGAAGTACCTGAAAAAATACGAAGAGTATATTCTCGGAGTAATCTCAGACGTCGAGTTCCCGCGCAACGGCGCTCCCGACCCTAAAGCGGGTATTAAGTTCGCACGGGAAGTAAAGAAAAGACATTCCGATATACCAATCCTGCTCCAATCATCAGAGGAAAGCAACAGAAATGACGCGGAAAAAATCGGATGCAGTTTCATACTGAAAGGCTCGACTCTAATGAATACAGAACTTGCAGAATTTATGGTAAATAATTTCGGCTTCGGCGATTTCGTCTTCAAAACACCTGATGGACGAGAGATTGACCGCGCGGAAAACCTTGTCGACTTCGAAGAAAAACTTAATGAAGTCCCTGCAGCCTCTATTATGTATCACGGGGAACGCAACCATTTCTCAAACTGGCTTAAAGCGAGAACAGAATTCTGGCTCGCCGACAGGCTCAGACCGCAGAAAGTAAGCGAGTTTGAATCTACAGAGAAAATCAGACTCCACCTCCTTAACGCGCTTAAGACTTACAGGAAAATAATTCAGAAAGGCGTAGTAGAGGATTTTAACCGCGAAACCTTCGACCCTGCATATTCCTTCGCCCGCGTAGGCGGCGGCTCACTCGGAGGAAAAGCAAGAGGACTCAGTTTCCTTAACTTCCTCATTAACAGTTACGGCATCGGCGATAAGTTCGAAAACATTACAATCGACGTTCCGCCGGGTATAGTTATCGGCACGGATGTCTTTGACCAGTTTATGGAGTATAACAACCTCGAAAAATTCGTGTATGAATGCACCGATGACGCGGAATTAAAAAAACGTTTCCTTAAAGCAAAATTCTTTCCTGAGGAAATAAGGATAGCCCTCAGGGAATTCCTCCAGATAATCGAAGTACCGCTGTCCGTACGCTCCTCAAGCCTGATGGAAGACTCGCAGTACCATCCCTTCGCGGGAGTATACGATACTTACATGATACCGAATAATGAGTCAAATATTATCGAACGCCTTGAAAATCTACTGAACACAGTTAAACTGGTTTATGCTTCGACTTATTATAATGCCTCTAAGGAATACTTCAAGATGACCTCCCACAGCATCGAAGAAGAAAAAATGGCAGTCATTATTCAGAAATTGGTCGGTGACATGTACGACAACAGGTTCTATCCCGATATATCCGGAGTCGCGAAATCGTATAACTTCTACCCTATTCATCCGCAGACCACAAAAGACGGAATCGTTTCCGTAGCTCTGGGGCTCGGAAAAACCATCGTCGAAGGCGGAAACACGGTAAAGTTTTCTCCAAAATACCCCGAACACCTAATTCAGTTTTATTCAACTGAATCGTTTTTGGATAATAACCAGAAGGAATTCTTCGCCCTCGACCTGAATACAAAATTAGAGGATGTTTCGAGAAACGGTATTATTCAGGACCTGTTCACAAAGGCTTATCTATTGAATGATGCCGAATCAGACGGGACACTGCATATTCTCGGTTCGACCTATTCCAAGGAAAATGACATGATTTACGACGGCGTTTCCAGACCGGGTATAAGAATGGTGACATTTTCGCCTATACTTAAGTATAAGATGTTCCCCCTTCCTGAAATAGTCGATACTTTGCTCCGTCTTGGAAGCAAAGGCATGGGTACGGCAGTGGAAATTGAATTTGCCGTAAACCTTAAAGGCAAAAATAAAGAGTTCGGAGTTCTGCAAATGAGACCGCTCGTTATTAATGAAGAAGCGGAGAACATAAACGTCCATTCTTACTGTAAATCCGAAATTATATGCAAGTCGGAGGAAGTGCTTGGAAGCGGCATAAATAACGAAATAACAGATATTTTGTACGTTGATTTCGAAAAGTTCGAACGTTCAAAAACAAAAGATATTGCCGAAGAAATCAGGCTCTTTAATTCAAGGCTCACAGAAGATAAACTGCCATATCTGCTCATCGGCTACGGCCGCTGGGGCACCCTTGACCCATGGCTCGGGATTCCGGTCATCTGGTCCGAAATTTCAGGCGCTAAAGCCATCATCGAAGCCGATATGAAAGACCTGATTGTCGAACCCTCACAGGGTTCTCACTTCTTCCAGAACCTTACTTCATTCTCAATCAGTTATTTCACGGTAAAGACAGGCTCCAGAAACTCATTCATAGACTGGAAATGGCTTGGCTCCCAGAATGTCACAGATGAAACCCGCTTTGTCAGACATATCAGACTCGAGAAACCGGTTCAAATTATAGTCAATCCCCATAAAAAATTAGGGGTAATTTTAAAACCTGAAAAAGGGTAAAAACCTTAAAATTTTTCCATATTCGGATAATATCAAGCTTATCTCATTGATTTATCAATATATTAGAAAGAGGCATAAACGCCTCTTTTTTTTTCGCATTTCCCTGAAACCCGGAAAGGAAACACTGGTTTCCGCTCTTTACCATCATTTTTTTTATGTATTAAATACCAATATTATATATTGTTATTACAACATTTAATCAAGATTCCCTCTCTATAGGTAAATACCTGAAAATTAACTAAAAGCCTTTTATTATTGACAATAAAATCCGGTATCCGTATATTGCATGCTTATAAAACGTTATAGGTAATAATTCTTAAATAGTTTACCTGTTCTTTGAAATAAGAAAATCGCTCTCTGATTGAATAAAAAAAAATTAAGGCGAAAGAGTTTTTGAATAAATAAACAGGAGAAGTAATTTGTTAAAATCCTTTAGTGCGTATTTACTCGCATTAATTTTATTATTTCTGATCAGCGGACGAGATACTGTTGTCATGGCACAGACCTCTGGCAGTTACTCTGAATACATGGAAGAAGGTACAGCTTCCTGGTACGGCCCCGGTTTTCACGGCAGAAAAACCGCAAACGGCGAAAGGTTCAATACGAATGATTATACCGCAGCTCATAAATCATTACCTTTCAATACTTTGCTCAGGGTTACAAATCTTGAAAACGGAAGATATACCATCGTAAGAGTTAATGACAGAGGCCCGTATGCAAGAGGTAGGATAATAGACCTCTCTTACGCGGCTAAGAATGAAATAGGAATGAGCGGATTGGCCAGGGTTAGAATCGAAGTTGTGAAAGGTAAAGAAACAGACAATACATCCGAAGATATTTCACTCCTTACTCTTTTTGAAGATGCCATTACGAAAGACTCAAGGGTTTTCCTTGAGTACAAGGACCATACTGGCAACCTCGATAACCCTAAATACAATACGGGCGACGAGTTCAGAAAAGTCCTTAATTCCTTCAAAAAGGTAAAGGTCATAGTTGATAACAATAACAGTATCTTAAACGGCATCTCAGGTTCGTCTTTGAATGGTAACCGGCTGCAGTATGTAGACCTCACTGATAAAGTGAACACTTTCAACGGTTTCTCCATACTGGTTAATGAATTCGGAAATGAATCTGATGCTGAAAATCTGATCAGAAAACTTGAGTCACGTTACAACGATGTTCTTCTTGTTGAAGTTGTAAACAATGACTCGGTCAACTTTAAAGTTTATGTTGGCTACTACGATGACAAAAGTGACGCAGACCTTGACGCAATGGGAATAATTGAAATGAATATGAATGCTAAGGTGATCAAGATTTTAAGTTGATTTTAAAAGCCGTTCCGGAAAACCGGGACGGCTTTTTTTATTCCCCTGCCCCAATTTTTATTAATCTCATATATTGATTTTCTTGTCCTATCATTCCTTTATGGCTTTAAATCTTGTCATTCCCTCGAAAGCGGGAATCAAAACAATATTGCCAATAAATAAAAAGAATCTCTAAAATAGTGAGAGGTGGTAAATACAAGAAATAACAGAAATTGCACTATACGTCATAAATTCGCATTTATTGTCGCATTTAATTACATTTTCCCACCCTTTTACCGTTTTTTCTCTTGACAAACCAAACCATTCGTATTATTTTAGCACTGTCTGTTAGCGAGTGCTAACATTTTAAAATGATTTTCAAATTATAACAAATAAACGAAAGGAATCTTTTATGGCAAAATTAAAAATCCAGCCTCTTGCAGACAGAGTGGTAGTAAAACCCTCTAAAGCAGAAGAGAAGACAGCTTCCGGTATCATCATTCCCGATACCGCTAAGGAAAAACCCATGCAGGGCGAAGTAATAGCAGTAGGCAAAGGCCGTATAGCCGATGACGGAAAAGTATCCCCGCTTGAACTTAAAGTCGGAGATAAAGTTCTGTACGGAAAATATTCCGGCACCGAAGTCACTATTGAAGGTGAGGAATACCTGATAATGAGGGAATCAGATGTATATGCTATTATCTAATCAAAATTTTAAAAACGAAAATAATATAAATATATGGCAGCAAAAATAATAACATTCGACACAGAAGCAAGGTCAGCTCTTCTAAAGGGCGTTGACAAACTTGCAAACGCGGCAAAAGTAACGCTCCGTCCCAAAGGCCGCAACGTTATCATCGACAAGAAATTCGGAGCGCCTAACGTCACCAAAGACGGCGTTTCCGTCGCCAAGGAAATCGAACTCGAAGATCCTATCGAAAATATGGGAGCGCAAATGGTTAAGGAAGTCGCTTCAAAGACATCTGACGTAGCCGGCGACGGTACAACGACAGCGACGGTTCTTGCTCAGGCTATCTTCAGAGAAGGCCTTAAGAACGTTACAGGCGGCGCGAACCCGATGGACCTTAAAAGAGGTATCGACCTCTCAGTCGAAACACTCGTAAAGGGTTTAAGAGAATTATCCCAGCCTATTAAGGAAAACAAGGAAATCGCTCAGGTAGGTTCTATCTCCGCGAATAACGATGCGTCAATCGGCACACTCATTGCCGAGGCAATGGACAAAGTCGGCAAAGACGGCGTAATCACGGTCGAAGAAGCCAAGGGCACAGATACTACGCTTGACGTAGTCG
>JAJTBN010000162.1 GCA_021286895.1 Bacteroidota bacterium
CTGATAGAAAGCAGGGGTGACCTTATAACTCTGGAGAAAGACAACACAAGATTAATTTCAAAAAACTACGAAGATATTCTTAAAGAACCACAGAAAGTTGAAAGGACAAAATACAAACCGATTTGGACATTCGGCGCGGGATTAGTTTTCCCGCAGGGAAACAGACACTTCAACGGCGGGAACCCTAAGTCGGCAGGCGATTATAAGACAGGTATTTCGCTTTTCGCCGGGTATGTAATACCGCTAAAACCGTTTTGCGCTTTCAAGGGAGAAATAGATTATTCACGCATACCTAACGGGGATAATTATTATTACAGTTCATACATGAATGACTCATACACGACTCATCAGACAGGCGGCAATATAAACGAAGCGACAGTCAGGGCAGGACTTGGCATAGGCAACTTCAACACCGAGGATAAAATAATCATAGACGCATTCCTTTCACTTGGCGCCGGAGTAATTTTCAAGGACGCTACGACACTGTACGAGAAATACACAGGGGCAAGTCCGAGAGAAAGCGTTTATACGGAAACGGCTTTTTCGGAAAGTCTGTTTTGTTTTAATCTTAATATATCAGTGAAGTATAAAATCGGCAGGAACGCGGGATTTTTTATTGAGCCGCAGACGGGCGTATATTCATCATTAAACGCGCCGTTTCAAGTCGTGCTTAAAGCCGGCGCGTTCTTCTGATAAAATTATTTACCGGCGGAAGTTAATTTAATATTTATTTCCTTCTCGTCGCCGCCGCGAACTATTTTAAGTTTGAGCGTATCCCCCACTCTCATATCGTTTACTTCGAGAACAAGGTCCTGTTCGCTTCTGACTTTAATTCCGTTAACCGTTAAAATAACATCTTCGGGTTTAAGACCTGCTATATCGGCGATGCCGTTTTTCTGCACCTGAGTGACAACGACTCCGTCCTTGTTCTTGAGTCCGAGATATTTCGCAATCTGGTCGTCAATTCCCTGAATGCGGAACCCTACATTATAATTCCTGTCAATCTTTCCGCCTGATTTCAGTTCCTCGAGAATTTTTTTAACCCTGTTTATAGAAATCGAGAAGCCGACGCCGATGCTGCCCTGGCTAAACTGGCTTCCTGTATAAATAATAGTATTCATGCCGATGACTTCGCCGTCCGCATTAATAAGCGGTCCGCCCGAATTGCCCGCGTTAATCGAAGCATCGGTTTGAATCATATCCTTATAAGCCCTGTTGCCGTCGGCCTGAACTTTCATGTTCAGCGCGCTGATGACACCCACAGTAACGGTAGGCTTGTCGTTAATTTCAAAAAGTCCGAAAGGATTTCCAAGCGCGATAACCCATTCGCCGATAATCGCGTCGTCGGAGTTCCCGAAATTAACGTACGGCAGTCCGCTTTTGTTTATTTTGATAAGAGCCACGTCTGTGACCGGGTCCGAGCCGATAAGTTTTCCTTCGACCGATTCGCCCGTAGTAAGGGTTACAGAAATCTTAGTCGCGTTACCCGCAACGTGGTCGTTAGTGAGTATGTAACCGTCTTCGGAAATGATGTAACCCGAACCGAGACCTTTAACAGTCTGTCTCTGCGGGCCGACATCGCCGAAGAACTGCCTGAAGAACGGGTCGTTCATAAACGGGTCGCGGACTTCGCGCACCTCTTCGACATTGATTCCGACGATAGCGGGAGAGACCTTGCTAATGGCGCGGGTTATAGCCGTCTGTCTTTCCTGGCTGACCTGTTCATTCTTCTGTGTTTTGTCGAACGATGCAGTATTCAGATTTTTATTACTTTTAAAAAAGAACTTGGAAAACATTACGCCGCCGATAACGACACCTGTAAGCAGCAGGAGAGCCGCCACGGCTGCAATCATAATTCTGGCTTTTGCCGTCGATGCATTTAAACTTAATGTTGTCATAATAGTTTTATTTCTTTAAATGTTTTTTTACTTTACGAATAATTTCTTCGTCATTTATTTTATATTTACGCATTAATTCTTCCATAGTTCCGCTTTCGCCGAAAGTATCCTCGACCGCGACATAATCCATCTGTGTAGGTCTGAGTTTCGAAAGGACTTCCGCGACAGCGCCGTACAGCCCGCCGTGTTTCTGGTGGTCTTCGCAAGTAATCACAAGGTTCGTTTCTTCCGCGGCTTTCACGATTGCATCGCTGTCTATCGGTTTAATTGTGTGCATGTTGATAACTTTGGCGCTAATACCGTCTTCGCGGAGTTTTTTCGCGGCTTTAAGGGCTTCCCAAACGAGAAGGCCGTTAGCAATGAGAGTGACATCCTTTCCTTCGGTAAGAACGTCCGCTTTCCCGAATTCGAAATCCGCGTTAATGCCAGTAAAGTTCGGAGTTTTGTCCCTGTAGAACCTTATGTAAAAAGGAGCGTTTACTTCGGCGCATTTTTTCACCGCTTTGAAAGTCTGGTTGTAATCGCATGGAGTGACGACTGTCATGTGCGGCAGAATTCTCATCAGCGCGACGTCTTCGAGCGACTGATGCGTCGCGCCGTCAGGTCCGACGGAGATGCCGCAGTGCGAAGCGCATATCTTAACGTTCATTTGACTGTACGCGACCGACTGTCTAATCTGGTCGAACGGTCTGCCTGTCGCGAACTCTCCGTAAGTCGAAGCAAAAGGAATTTTGCCCGCTACAGCGAGACCCGCTGCAGTACCCATCATATCCTGCTCCGCAATGCCGACAGAGAAAAATCTTTCGGGATAAGCGTCCCTGAAAATGTTTGTTTTGACGGAACCTGAAACGTCCCCTCCCAGCACGACTACTTTCGGGTTTTCCCTGCCGAGTTCAAGCAAAGCGTCCGCGAATCCCTGTCTTGATTCTTTTAGTTCGGGATTATCGAAATTGAAATCATTTTTATTCATACGTATTATTCAAATATATTTTTAAATTTTTTTAAAAAAAACGAATTAAGTTGTTAATATTTCAAGTCTTTCAATAGTTGTTTGTGACAATAATATAACGTTTAAACTCTTATAATAAATCCGTATATTTTAGAGGATAATTCAATAAAATTCTGTAATGGCTCTCAACTCATCAATAGAATGACGTCAGTCGTAAAAATACCGGAAACCGGACTGCTTGACCTCGAAACAATTTTCAACAACGTTACAGACCTTATATTTCTGCTGAGAATCGAGGGTGAATCGAAATTCATTTTTGAATCCGTTAACAAATCGTATCTGAAAGTCTCGAACCTGAAACCGAGCCAGATATTAGGGAAACCGCTCGATGAAATTCTTCCCGAATCAACATTCCGTATAGTCAACAAGAAATACAGACGGCTTATTACAACCAAGAAGCCGCTAAGCATCGAAGAAATCTGGGCTGAATATCCGAAGGACCCAATCATCGTTGAGACAAATTACCTTCCGATAACGGATAAGAACAGGAAGGTAACACATATACTCGGTTCGGCAAGGGACATAACGGACAGGAAGAAGAAAGAGAAGGAAATTCTCGATATCGAAACCTCTTTTAAAGATATTTTCGATACAGTAACCGAGGCCATATATCTTCTCGACAAGGAAGGAAAATTCATTGATGTAAATGTGGGCGCGGTGAAAATGTACGGCTACAAAAAAAATGATTTCACAGGCAAGACGCCCGAGTTTCTTTCCGCTCCGGGCAGGAACGACATGGATGAGACGCTGAGAATGATTGCGAGAGTTTACGAAGGGGAAACCCGGAAATTCAGGTGGTGGGGAAAAAGGAAGAACGGCGAAATATTTCCCAAGGAAGTATTTCTGAACAAAGGCTTTTACAAGGGACAGCAGATTGTAATCGCGACGGCGAGAGACATTACCGAAAGCGAAGCATATGAGAACAAACTAAGGGAATTCGCAGAAGAACTTCAGAATTTGAATATTTCCAAGGATAAATTCTTTTCGATAATCGCCCATGACCTTCGCAGTCCGTTTAACGGTCTGCTTGGATTCTCGAAAGTCCTGTACGAGGAATTCGATGAACTATCCAAGGACGAACTTCGCGAATATATAGGATACCTGCACAGTTCATCGCAGAATGTTTACAAACTTATCGAGAATCTTTTGCAATGGTCGCGGCTTCAGTCCGGCAGATTTGAATTTCAGCCGATAAGGCTCGACCTTTACGAAGAGGTACTCAAGGTGATTAACCTTTTTATGAGTCAGGCAATTGAGAAGAAAATATCAATCATAAACGGGGTTCATGTAAATACATTTATTCACGCTGACCAGAACATGATAAATTCAATACTTCAGAATCTGATGTCTAATTCACTAAAGTTCACAAACCCGGGCGGAAGAGTACTGATAAAAACGGGAACGACTAAAGACGGCTACAATGAAATATCGGTTACAGACACAGGAATCGGAATCTCGCCTGAAAATATCGACAAACTGTTTAAGATTGACGAGCATTTTTCGACAGTAGGAACGTCAAACGAAGAAGGTTCCGGTCTTGGTCTTGTGCTCTGCAAGGAAATGGCGGAGAAGAACAATGGTTACATGAAGATAAAAAGCAAAAAGAACGAAGGCACCACAATAACATTCGCTGTCCCGATTCAAAAATAATTTTATATGGCATTAAAGGACGTAAGACTGACACAAATGGTTACATCAGCCGGATGCGCGGCTAAAATTTTTCCATTTATACTTTCCGACGCGCTGAAGGATATTAAATGGTACAACGACGAAAATGTCCTGATAGGATTTTCAGGTTCAGACGACGCCGGGGTTTACAGAGTAAACGATGAACTCGCACTGATACACACCACGGATTTTTTCACGCCTGTTGTCGACGACCCTTATGTTTTCGGTCAGATAGCGGCGGCGAATTCCCTGAGCGATGTTTACGCTATGGGAGGCACACCCGTAAACGCTCTTAACATTACAGCGTTCCCGCAGAAAGAAGACATCGAAATTCTCAAGGAAATACTCGCAGGCGGAGCATCTAAAGCGGAAGAAGCGAAATGCTCGATAATCGGAGGACATTCGGTTGACATAACAAACATACTATACGGTCTGGCAGTTACAGGGTTTATTAACCCGAAGAACATTAAGGGCAACGATTCCGCAAAACCCGGCGACGCGCTCATTCTTACCAAAGCGCTCGGCACGGGAATACTGAACAACACCGTGAAGTATTCAAAACCCGTAAAGGCACATCTCGACGGACTTATAAAGTCTATGTCAAGGCTTAACAGGAACGCGTCGGAAGCGATGGTAAGAAACAACGCGAACGGATGCACGGATATTACGGGCTTCGGACTTGCGGGGCATTCGATGCAGATGGCAAAAGCGTCAGGATGCGTTTTTAATTTCGAAGTAAAGAATCTACCTGTGCTTGACGGGGCTTTGCAGGGAATTCGGGACAAGTTTCTCACACGCGGCGATAAATCGAACAGGATATATACGCAGGAATATGTTTTGAACACAGGAGAGGCGGACGAAGAGACAGAGCATCTGCTCTATGACCCGCAGACTTCAGGCGGGCTTCTGATATCAGTGCCCGATAATAAATCCGAGACGCTTATCAGGGAACTCGTTGAAAACGGCGACACGGTTTCCTGCAGAGTAGGATACGTTACGGCATGCGACGATTCATTGAAACCCGGAACATTAAATTTCATATATTGATGGAATTCGGTTCGCAACGGGAGTTATTCGATTACGCACTGAAATACGACCTTAACAGCATCGTACCGCTTTCCGAAATTTTAGAGAATTACAGTCTGAATTTCATCGAGATTGATTCTCTCGAAGAGATTTTATACGACAAAGAGACTCTGATAATCGATGCCCGTTCGCCGAAAGAATACGCCGAAACTCACATACCAAACGCCGTAAATTTTCCTGTTCTGAATAACGAGGAACGGCATAACGTAGGGATTATCTATAAAAAATACTCCGATAAGGCTGCGCTGAAAATGGCAATGGAATACGCCGACCAGAAAGCAGATGCACTTGGAGAATTCCTGAAATACGCCGAAGCGGCGAAGAAAAAAACAGTCGTTCACTGCTGGCGCGGAGGAGGAAGAAGCAAGTATCTCGCGAAGATGATTATAGACAAAGGATACGGCGTAACGATTTTAAAAGGCGGCATTAAGTCTTATAGAAATAAAGTCATTAAATATTTTTCCTTAAATGATTTTCCTTTTAATTTTCTCGAGATTTCCGGGCTTACCGGAACGGGAAAAACGGAGGTCATAAGGGAACTTGCAAAGTCGCATCCTGTTGTTGACCTTGAGAAAAGCGCGAGGCATTTTTCGTCATTATTCGGATATGTTCCGTATAAAATCCGTGAATATAAGCCTGTTCACAATCAAAGCGCGTTTGAGAGCAATATATACGCGGAGGCGCTTTTTAACTGCCACTATTACTCGAACAATAGTCTTTATTTTGTGGAAAGCGAATCGAAAAAGGTCGGGGATTTCTTCATACCCCAAACGTTTTACGATAAAATTGAAGCGGCAAAGACAATCAAAGTGACATCCTCATTCGGGAACAGGGTAAAGCGGATTGTTAAGGATTATTTCGAGGAAGACAAAAGGGGCCTGCCTTTAATGGAGGAAATTTTTACGGTGAAGGAAAGGTTTTTCAGAAAAGAGTTAAGCAACGAGACTTACTTCTCCGCTCTCGACGAACTTCACAGGGGCAACGCGTACGGATTCACGGAAATCATGCTGAAGTACTACGATACAAGATATAAGGAAAAACCGAAGTCCCCTATTGCAATTCTTTCTACAGATAATATGGATGAATGTATCGACGAGATAAAGTCGATATACGGGCGAGCTACCCCATAAAATATCAAATATCAAAAATCATCCGCCGCGGCGGACAAAAATACAAATCAAAAATCAAAAAGGCTTGCATTGAAAAGTGCGGGAAAGTTCTTTCTTGTATTCCCCGCGGAAACGGCAATCAAGACGAATAATGTTTATAAAGTACAAACAGGTTTAGACGGCATATACTTTAAGCCGCATTGTTCTTGATTCCTGCTTTCACAGGAATGACAGCCTTTAAAGTACGTCACAAGATAAAAACTTCTTATAATTAGTACGGGTTAATACCCATGTTGTAAAACATGAATGACCACTTGTCAGTCTGCTGGTCGATAATCATTTTAGTCGGTCTGCCGGAACCGTGTCCCGCGTTTGTTTCAATCCTTATTAGGATTGGGTTATCGCCTTTATAGAGTTCCTGAAGGCGCGCGGCGTACTTGAATGAATGCGAGGGCACGACGCGGTC
>JAJTBN010000163.1 GCA_021286895.1 Bacteroidota bacterium
AAGTGAACAAGAACTATTTATCCAGAAGGCAGAAGATAAAATACAAAATCAGGAAAAGGGTTCAGGGAAATCCCGAAAAGCCGAGACTGATGGTATTCAGGAGCACTTTGCATATTTATGCTCAGGTAATTGACGATGTGAACGGAAAGACTCTTGTTTCGGCTTCAACGACAGAAAAGGAAATCAAATCGAAGATCGAGGCAGTAAAAGGTAAAACGGAAAAATCGAAAGTCATAGGTAAGGCGATAGCCGAAAGGGCGAAAGCAAAGAATATAGAAACGGTGATATTCGACAGGAACGGATACCTTTATCACGGCAGGGTAAAGGCGGTCGCAGACGGAGCCCGTGAAGGTGGTTTAAAATTTTAACTAAATTCCTTATATTTATTAGTTTAAAATTTGATTATATTCTCGGGTCGTCTAATGGCAGGACAGCGGCCTTTGGAGCCGTTAGTGGAGGTTCGAATCCTCCCCTGAGAACGGAACAAGCCTGCGGCAACATGGCAGGGAGAATAAAAAATATTCTGATTTAAAAGAGTAAATAAATATTTTAATGGCGAAAAAATACATAAAGGCAAGCGAACTTGAGTTAAAAGAAAAGTTAGTTTATATAGGCAGAGTGGCGAAGGTCGTAAAGGGCGGACGCAGGTTCAGTTTCAGCGCGGTGAGTGTTGTCGGCGACGGCAAAGGGCACGTAGGTCTGGGACTCGGGAAAGCCAATGAAGTAACTGACGCAATAAGAAAGAGCGTAGAAGACGCAAGGAAAGCGATAATGGAAGTACCCCTTAAGAAGGGCACGATTCCTTTTGAAATAATCGGCAAGTACGGCGCGGCAAAAGTTCTTCTTAAACCCGCAACACCGGGAACGGGACTGATTGCAGGCGGCGGAGTAAGAGCGGTGCTTGAGGCGGCCGGAGTACAGGACGTTCTGACGAAACTCCTCGGTTCGTCTAATCCCCACAACGTCGTAAAGGCGACGGTTAGCGCGCTCAGGAATCTTCGCGACGCGAAGATGACCGCGGAAAAAAGAGGCTTAACTTTATCTGAATTATTCTCAATCTAAAAAATGGAAAAGAATTTAAAAATAACGCAAGTAAAAAGCATAATTGATACAACAGTAAGGCAAAAAAGGACAATTGAAGCATTGGGTCTGGGAAGACCTAATTATTCAGTCGTTAAAAAAGACTCTCCTCAGATCAGAGGAATGATCGAGAAGGTCAAACATTTAGTGAAAGTAGAAATACTTTAGGTAAAAAGTTTCAGAAAAATCAGTGTTACGGTAAAAAAAACAAAAACTAAATGAAAGGAAAAGAAATGAAATTTGCAAAACTATTCTCCATTATGCTTTTGGGGATTATGCTTGTAACTTCTGTATCATTCGGACAGTCAATTCCGAGCGGAACGGCAAGATACGAAGCATTAGGATACAATCCTTTTATAAAGGATGCTGCGATAGATATTAACAGAAACCCTGCATGGTCAACAGTTTACAGAAACTACGTCTTCGGCGATCTCGGCAGAGACGCGGTAGGTACAGACCAGTATCAGTTAACCGAGCAGTATGCGGGAATCAACTTTGGCGTATCGAAAGACGTTTCTTTAGGTCTCGTACTGAATAAATACGAGGACAACTGGTCAAATTTCGGCACACCGTACGGAATTCAGAAACCCGTAGTTCCCTTAAAAGTGTTATTCGGATGGCAGATGTCTCCGAAGTTCGCACTCGGTCTCGCGCCTTATTATGCGGGCTGGTCAAGCGAATTCGACTCGACAGGTCAGAACTACAAGAGAAATTCTTCGACATTAGGCGGTACAATCGGCGTACTCGGCAAACTTGAAGGCGGATGGATTGAAGGTGCGGTTGACATGAAGATCAACAAGTACAAATACGACCAGACTATCGGAACAACAAATACAGTGTTCGAAAATCAGGGCGGTCTTCAGATGAATTTCCTCGCAAGAGGTTTCTTCACCGTCAACAAAAATATGGGCATCAATTTAGTCCCTTACCTCGGACTCGGAATGTACAGCTGGAATCCCAACGTAACACCGTCAGTAGCAGGCGGCACGGATCCCAAGTTCAGTTCATTCAGTTTCATGGGCGGTCTCGGACTCAACATGCCGGTTCTCGATAACGGATTACTCGCGGGCGGCTTATCGTTCGGATATCATTCACAGGAAAATAAATACGAAACATCGAATCTTACAAACACATATTCGGAATTCGTACTTCCGCAGTTCAATCTCGGTCTCGAATGGCCTTTCACGGAATGGCTTACAGGCAGAGCGGGTTACATGAGAGCGGTCGGTTCGACGAAGGACGAATGGACAGGCGCCTTCAGTTTCTACAACAAGGGTACGGACGTATCAGACGCGAAGCAGACAATCACCTGCGGTTTCGGACTTAATTTTGACAGGTTCAACCTCAGCGGAACAGTCGGAGAAAAATTATTCAAGGACGGTTTCTATATAATGACAGGCAAGACAAATGAATTATTCGGTGTACTTTCAGCATCATATAATTTTGGAAGGTAATTTGTTAAAAAGAATATTATAAATCATTACATAAAGACCCCTTGGTTAAACAAGGGGTCTTATTATTAGTCTAATAAAAAGCAATGAATATACTCAGTAACTTAAAATACGCAGAAGGCTCGAGAAAAAAGAAAAAAAGAGTCGGTAGAGGTCAGGGTTCCGGATTCGGAGGAACATCAACAAGAGGTGAAAACGGCGCGAAGTCGCGTTCGGGTAACAAGTACAGAGCATGGTTTGAAGGCGGTCAGATGCCGCTTCAGAGAAGAGTTCCGAAGTTCGGCTTCAGGAACATCAACAGAGTTGAGTATAATGTTTTGAATCTCGGCAACATCCAGAAACTTATCGACGACGGTAAGATAACGGAAACGAAGATCGACGTAAAATATTTTCTCAGCTTTGGATTCGTAAAAGATTCAAGGAAGCCGTTGAAGATTCTCGGAAACGGGGAATTGAAATCCAAGCTCGAAATATCAGCAAATTCATTCAGCAAATCTGCTAAAGAAAAAATCGAAAACCTCGGAGGAAAAGCCATTATAATATGAGCGGTTTCGTAGATAATTTCAGGAACATTTTTAAGATTGAGGAACTCAGGACCAGAATCCTCTTTACGATTGCACTTCTCGTTGTTGTGAGAATCGGCGCGCACATAACCCTTCCGGGCATTGACGCGTCAATACTCGCGGAAGCGAACAAGACAGCGAATTCGAACAATCTGTTCGGACTCTACGACCTGTTCGTGGGAGGCGCATTTCAGAAGGCAGCCGTGTTCTCGCTCGGCATTATGCCTTATATCAGCGCATCGATTATAATTCAGTTACTGGGCGCTGTTTTTCCTTACTTCCAGAAACTTCAGAAAGAGGGCGAAGAGGGAAGGAAAAAAATTAATCAGCTTACAAGGCTTGGAACGATTCCCGTAGCGGCTCTTCAGGCATGGGGAATCAGCGTTCAGCTCGGCACGAGAAAGGCCGGAGAATTGCATATCATCAGTCCCGAACTTTCCACTTTCATGTTCACTATCTCGACCGTCATATTCCTGACGGCAGGTACAATTCTGCTCATGTGGATGGGAGAACAAATAACGGAAAGAGGAATTGGAAACGGTATATCGCTGATTATATTCATAGGTATTATCGACAGGTTCCCTTATTCAATCTTCGACGAATACAGGATAATATCGGAAGGCGTCAGAAACATTCTCATTGAAGCGATTTACATTACGGCTTTCGTCTTTATAATCGCGGGTGTTATCGCAGTCACAGTGGCTACGAGGAAGATACCCGTGCAGTACGCGAAGAGAGTCGTGGGAAGAAAAGTTTTCGGCGGCGTCACGCAGTATATTCCCCTCAAGGTGAATCAGGCCGGCGTCATGCCTCTTATTTTCGCTCAGTCGATAATGTTCATTCCCAGCACCGTTCTGTCGTTCTTCCCGAACAGCGAGTTTATGCAGAGCGTTGCCAGGTACTTTGATTATCAGAGCTATTTCTATTCTTTTGTTTACGCTCTGCTGATTGTGTTCTTTACATATTTTTACACTGCCATCGCTTTCAACCCGAAAGACGTGGCTGATAACATGAAGAAACAGGGAGGATTTATTCCGGGTGTAAGACCGGGTAAGCCGACCTCTGATTTTATAGATAACATTTTAACAAAAATTACTCTGCCGGGTTCTATTTTCCTGGCAATCATCGCGATTATTCCTTCGATGCTGACAAAACTCGGAGTTACACAGGGGCTTGCTCAGTTCTTCGGAGGCACGAGCCTTCTTATAGTTGTCGGTGTTGCGCTCGACACTTTGCAGCAGATAGAGTCGCACTTACTTATGAGGCACTACGACGGGTTCATGAAGGGTACAAAACTGAAATCGCGCAGGTTCTGATTACTGAAAAATGTCTCTCGTTAAAAACGAAAACGAAATAGTACTGATGAGGGAAAGCTGCCGAATTACGGCAGGTTCTTTAAAATACGTAAGCGGGTTCATAAAACCCGGAGCGACGACATACGAACTCGACAGAATCATCGAGGATTACATCCGCTCGAAAGGCGGTTACCCGGCTTTCAAGGGTTACGGCGCCTCGAGGAGGAAGAAAGGATTTCCAGCAAGCGCCTGTATATCCGTCAACGATGAAGTCGTACACGGAATTCCTTCGGGACGGAAACTTGAGGAAGGCGATATTGTCTCTGTTGATGTGGGTGTGCTCAAAAACGGGTATTACGGGGATTCGGCCTATACATTCGCGGTCGGGCAGGTCAGCAAGAAGAAAGAGATGCTGATGAAAATAACTCGCGAGTCTCTTTTCAAGGGCATTGAGAACGCGGTGGCCGGCAATACGATAAATGATATAGCCATTGCTGTACAGAGTTTTGTCGAAGGCTCCGGATTCAGCGTCGTAAGAGATCTCGTGGGACACGGGATAGGAAAGAACCTACACGAAGAACCGGCGGTCCCGAACTTTTACAGCACGGCTAACAATTTCAGGCTCAGGGCCGGGATGACGATAGCGATAGAGCCGATGGTAAATTACGGCGGGTTCGAGGTGGAGACGCTTGAGGACGATTGGACGATAGTAACGGCTGACGGAGAACCTTCGGCGCATTTTGAACATACGATTTTAATAACGGACGGAAAACCCGAAATATTAACGGCATAAGGACAATTGGTAAAACAGGATTCAATAAAGGTAGACGGTATAATCACGGAAATTCTTCCGAATACGACATTCAAGGTGAAACTTGAAAACGGACACGAGATACTTGCGCATATATCGGGTAAGATGAGAATGAACTACATAAGGATTCTGCAGGGGGATAAGGTAAGCGTGGAACTTTCGCCTTACGACCTTACAAAAGGCAGAATCACATACAGGTACAAATAAAAATTAATATACTAATATGAAAGTAAGAAGTTCAGTAAAAAAGATGTGCGATAAATGCAAGATAATAAAACGCAAAGGCGTCGTAAGAGTAATATGCATTAATCCAAAACACAAACAACGTCAAGGATAATTTTTAAAATTTAACTACACAGGAGTAAAAATTGGCAAGAATAGCAGGTGTTGACCTTCCGAGAAACAAAAGAGTCGTTATCGGCCTTACGTCAATTTACGGTATCGGTCTTTCGACGTCAAAATCGATTCTGTCGAAACTCGGAATCAACGAGGATACAAAGGTGTCCGCGCTTACAGACGATGAAGTGAACAAGATAAGGAACGAAATCGGAAGCATAAAGATAGAGGGTGCGCTTAAGTCTGAGGTCCAGATGAACATCAAACGTCTCATGGATATCGGCACGTACCGCGGCAAAAGGCACAGAAGGGGCCTTCCGGTCAGGGGACAGAGGACAAGGACTAATGCCCGTACGAGAAAAGGAAAGAGAAAAACTGTTGCAGGAAAGAAGAAAGCGGCAGCTAAGAAGTAAAACAGAATTTGTTTAAAAATTAAATCAATAGAACTTGGCAAAGACTTTTAAAAAAGCGAAGAAGAAAATTCAGGTTGATTCCAACGGAGTCGCTCATATAAGGGCTACCTTCAACAATGTGATAGTTACGCTTACCGATTCATACGGCAACACGATATCATGGGCATCATCGGGAAAGATGGGATTCAAGGGTTCGAAGAAGAACACGCCATTCGCGGCGCAGATGTGCGCTGAATCGGCGGCGAAGGAAGCATTTGATCTCGGTCTCAAGAAAATCGAAGTCCTCATCAAGGGCGTCGGTTCGGGCAGGGATGCGGCAGTCCGCGCTCTCAACACGGCAGGTCTCGAAATTCTTTCGATAAAGGACATTACACCTCTTCCGCACAACGGATGCAGGCCGCCGAAAAGAAGAAGAGTTTAAAAATTTTATCATAATCAAAGAAAAAATATTATAAATGGCAAGATATACTGATGCAAGCTGTAAACTCTGCAGAAGAGAAAGAACGAAACTGTTCCTCAAGGGCGTAAAGTGTTTTACCGACAAGTGCCCGATTGAATCAAGGAATTATCCTCCGGGCCAGCACGGCATGAGCCGCAGACCGAGGGTCAGCGACTATTTAATACAGTTACGCGAAAAGCAGAAAATCCGCAAGACATACGGACTTCTGGAAAAGCAATTCAGGGGTTATTTTGAGGAAGCGGCCAAAAGAAAAGGCGTTACAGGCGACAACCTTGTCAAGATTCTCGAAAGCAGGTTTGATAACACACTCTACAGGCTCGGGCTTGCTCCTTCAAGAAAAGCGGCAAGACAGCTGATACTGCACAGGCACCTTACAATCAACAATAAGATAGTCAACATCCCGTCATACATGCTAAAATCCGGCGACGTAATTCAGGTAAGGGAAAAGAGCAGAAAAGTGCCCGCATTCCATGAGGCTATGAAGAGGATGAAGGACAACATGCTGCCGACGTGGCTTAACCTCGACAAGGCAAACATGTCTGGCACATTCCTTAACGTGCCCGAAAGAAGCGACGTTCCGTTCATCGGCAACGAGCAGCTTGTTGTGGAATTGTATTCAAAATAAAATAATTAAATATATAATGAAAATTAATCATTTGCTTTTACCGGAAAAGGTAATTAAAGAAGAATCTTCTTACACTGATACTTTTGGCAGATTCATCGTGCAGCCTCTTGAAAGAGGTTACGGCGTTACTATCGGTAACGCGCTGAGAAGGGCGCTTATATCATCGCTGCCCGGTACGGCTATCGTTGCTCTGCGGGTA
>JAJTBN010000164.1 GCA_021286895.1 Bacteroidota bacterium
ACTCAATGAAATCTATCTCAGTTTTTTAGGGATAATTATAACACGACATTAGCAGAATTTATATCTTTATAAGATGATTAAATATTTTACCGCATTGTTAGTCGCTGTCGTCGGTCTCGCGTACATGTCTTCATGCAGCGACCCGATTACGGGTATTAAAAACAATGTTCCGCCGAATACTTATTTGTCGGTATTCTCGATGCCCGGCGATACTGTGGCTCCGGGGAAAACAGTCAAGAAAATCTCATGGTGGGGCGACAGTCCCGCGGGATTCGTTGTAGGCTTCAGAATTTCATTCGATTCTCTGAACTGGGGATATACGACAAGTAATGACAGCACGTTTTATCTGTCAATAAACGGACAGGACAGCCTGTTCAGAATTTGGGTGGCAGCGGTTGACGACAGGGGAAATGTAGACCCGACTCCGGCGTCGAACCTCTATCCTATCGTCAACAGTAATCCTACTATGGTCTTCGACCCCTCGATTACCGTTCCCGATACGGTTTTCCCGGTCGTTACTCTGAAATGGATAGGCTCCGACCCTGACGGCGATAATACCATTGTACGCTACTGGTATTCTATAAACGATACACTTCACTTCAGACCCATATCGGGAAGCCTGAGCACGATGACTCTGACAAAAGACAGCGGTCTTGCCGCGGGCAATACCTGCGTCTATATGAAAGCCCAGGACAATGCCCATGCTTACAGCGGCATTGTCAGGATTCCCGCGGACAGTTCTAAGTTTTTCAGAGTGAGGAACGTAACCTCGAGGATTCTGCTGATTAAAGATATGCCGCTTAGTGAGTTTTCAATGGCAGAATCGTACCTCGGGCAGGTTATGGATACCGTGCATTATGACGTGTTTGATATAAGATCGAACAATGGAGCGCTTATTCCGAAGATTATAAATCCCATGTTCATCGAAACCCTGAAACTCTATGATATCGTCATGTGGCTTGCAGACCATAACGGAGGACAGAATCCTCCGGATGACCCCAATCTTAACCTGGCTCAGAATTCATTGCCGTATTTTATTAATACGGGCGGAAAGGTCTTCTGGTCTTCAGGTTTTCCGAATGTATCAATTATCCAGGGCTCATTGTTCAATTTTGCTCCTATCGACAGCGTTAAAACCAGCTGCTTCGTTCAATTGCTGAACCTTAACGATTCTGTCTATTGTCTGAACGATAATTCTATACCGAAATTGAGAACGAGTTTCTATATCTCGGGCACGAAGGGAATATATCCTTCTCCCGGCGTAAAGACTATCTATCAACTGCTGCCGAGAACGCACTGCGATAACGATACTCTTACAATCGGTATTAAAAGCCCGGTAAATAACCCGAACCTTGTGTTTCTGCTTATGCCCGTGTTTTTACTCAACGCGGATGTTAATGCTTCTAAAACGTTTATGCGGCAGACATTGATTAACGATTTCGGTTACGGAACTTCGTACAGAAAAACCGGCAGAAACTTCAGGTAAAATAAAAAGAAAATTAAAAGTTTATACCATCGCTATATGAGAAAAATTTTACTGATATTGTTGCTCTTGTTCACGGCGGGTATCTCTCTCGCTCAGTCACCCACAGGGTCTCTTTACGGCATTGTTAAGGACTCGTCCGGCGGCGTGCTGGAAGGGGTGACGCTGAAAATCAAAGGCTCTTACTTCGGAGCCGTTAGCGACCTCGACGGTAAATATTCAATAGAGAATATTCCGGAAGGCTCTTATACGCTTCAGGTCGATTATATAGGATTCAAAACTGTCGAATATACGGGAATTGCTATTAAGGAAGGCGAAAAGAAACAACTCGATATTCAACTTAAAATTACTTCCTTTACAGTCGATCAGGAAATCGTCGTTATCGGCGACAGACCCCTGCTCGATATCGAGCAGACTTCGAGTTCGCATATCATGTCAAGCGAGGAGTTGTCAAAATCCATCGTTACGGATATAAAAGATATTGTGACTCAGCAGGCCGGTATCGTTCAGGAAAATAATGAAGTGTACATTAGAGGCGGCAGAAGCTACGAGAATGCTCTTCTGCTTGACGGCGTATCCGTTCAGGACCCTCTTTCAGGCACGGGTATCGGTCTCCAGTTATCCGCTAACTCTCTTGAAGAGGTAGAAGTCATAACAGGCGGCTATAATGCCGAATTCGGACAGGCAACGAGCGGCGTTATCAACGCGAGAACTAAAGAAGGCAAGTGGGCTGCTTATAATTTTTATTTTAACTATTCGAGGGATAATATCGGCATCAACAAAAATCAGGGCTCAAGTTTCAATACTGACCTCGTTGAGGCGAACCTCGGCGGTCCGGAACCAATCACGAAGTACATTCTTCCCAAACTGCACATTAAAGTGCCCGGCGAAATAACTTTCTTCGGAAATTTCTTTATGGGACTTTCGGACGGCTTCTACATTAACAGATTGAAACAGGAAGGACTTTACACGGGAGTCGAAAAAGCGAATCAGCTTTATTCCTCGACTTTCGGAGGTACAAGGTTCGCTCCGCGTCAGGATAACAACTGGTACTGGCTCGGAAAAATTACATGGAAATTTACCCCGCAGATGAAATTGTCGTATTCGTTTAACCAGTCTATTTCGATTAACCAGAATTCGACTTCCCTGCAAAACAATCTCGAGTACGTCGAACCGTCGCCCGGTTATCAGTACAGTTTCCAGGATTTGCTCGATAACGCGAACACCTATACCTCGCAGTCGATGTTCCATACTCTGACATGGACGCATACAACCTCCCCAAAATCGTATTATGAAGTTAAACTAAGCCGTTTCTATACAAACCTTAGAGTTGACGCGAACGGCCTTAACTGGAACCAGTACAAGGAACCGCTCGATATCGTTAAACCGCCGTTTGAGTATTATTATATCGACTCAAACCACGTCGGTATTATTCCCGGCAACGGATTCTACGACGTCGGCAATCCTTACACATGGCATGACCATTACGTTATAGAATATTCGGCAAAAGCAAGTTATACAAACGATTTCACTCCTAAGAGTAAACTGAAGGCAGGTATCGAAGCGAGTTATCAGGAAATGCAGTTAATTGATATCTATCAGCCGTGGATTAAACCGATGGGTCTCAACAACGACGTCTATAAAGTCTATCCCTCTTTCGGAGCGGCGTACGTTCAGCACTCTCTGCAGTTTAAAGGTATGATACTCAACTACGGTCTCAGGTTCGATTACTGGATGCCGGGCAAGTTCGTTGACGACGCGGTTAACAATCCCGCCGTCGTTACAATCCCGGATGAACTGAGAAAAAAATATGAAGACGATACTTATAACATATTCGGCAGAAGATGGAAAGGAAGGCTTTCACCGAGACTCGGTATTTCGCACCCCGTTTCAAATAACCAGACTCTGTTCTTCTCTTACGGACAGTTCTCAAAGAGACCTAACCCGCAGTTTGTTTACGCAAAACTTAATCCGCAGTCCGCGCAGTCAACTTTCCAGAAATTCGGAAATCCCGACCTTAATCCGGAAACGACTGTCTCTTACGAACTCGGACTCAGAAACCAGTTCACTAACGACGATGTGCTCACGATTACGGCATATTACAAGAACATATACGATTATGTCGCCACAAGAAACATTATCATAAACAGCGGAAGGTACATAGGAAAAACATTCATAAGTTATTTCAATCAGGATTACGCCAGAACCAGAGGCATCGAAGTTGAATACAAGAAAAGAATCGGCGGATGGTTTAACGGTACATTCAATTTCACATATTCCGTCGCCACAGGGAAAAGCTCCACCGCTGACCAGGGTTACCTGATTGCTACTACCGGCGCTCAGGAAACGATTTCGGAAAACTTCCTCCCCTGGGACAGACCTGTAGTGGCTTCCGCGAACCTGTTCTTCAGGGTTGAAAAAGGAAGAGGTCTTTTCGGCTTTGGAAGAAATATACTCGATGATATTAATGTCAAAACAAGAATTTTCTTCGAATCCGGCAAAAGATATACGCCCCAGATTCTTACGGGCTACCTCGAAAACGGCAGACCCGAATATACGCCGAATTATGACAACGCTTACGGCAACGTCGGCGATAACTGGTTCTACGTTGACCTTGACATCAATAAGTATTTCACATTATATAACGTAGATTTCTCGATTAATTTCACCGTAACAAATCTGTTCAACAACAAGAACTCGGCTATCATAAACCCGATAACGGGAAAAGCGTATGAATACGGCGATCCAACGCCTACAAGCTGGAACGACCCGAGATATCCTGACCTTCAGTATCCGATATCGCCTTACCCGTACAATCCGGCAAGATATCTGACTCCAAGACAGTTTAAATTCGGATTTACGGTTAAATTCTAAAATTAAAACGACAAGTATATAATGATATTCAAATTGAAAATAAATAAGCTGATTAAAATAACCCTGATTGTTCTGTTCGGGATTACGGCGGTTTCGGACAGCCTGCACGCTCAACTGATTCCAAACCTCGGCGGTCAAAGAGTCGGTACGGCTGCGTTTCAGTTCCTGAAGATTGGGACAAACGCGAGAGGCACGGGCATGGGTGAAACAGTTGTCGCGGTTTCCGATGATATTTCAGCGCTTAGTTACAATCCCGCGGGTATTGTGTTGTTCAATGAAAACGGTGTCTCGTTCACGCATACTCAGTGGTTCGTCGATACAAGGATTGAAAACGCTGCGGGTGTCTTTCATTTCGGAAGCAACGCGCTCGGTCTGAGTGTCACTTCATTGAGAACCGAAGACATGAAAGTCACGACGGAAGTTCAGCAGGAAGGAACAGGTGATTATTTCAGGTTCTCCGACCTCGCTGTCGGCTTAACGTTCGCTAGGAAAATGACAGACCAGTTTTCTTTCGGCGCGACAGTTAGATATGTTGAAGAACAACTCGGCGTTCTTAAGATGAGAACCGTCGTCGGCGACCTTGCAACCTACTACAGGACAGGCCTCGGTACATCCCGCTTCGCGGTCATGATTACAAACTTCGGCGGTCAGGTCTCGCCCTCGGGCACCGCTGAACTCGTCGGCGGAAGAACCGTAAACAATTTTCAGAGTTTTCCGCCTCCGACTGTTTTCAGAGTCGGATTCGCGTTCGAACCCTGGATGAACGAAAAAAACAGGATAACAACAAGCATTCAGTTAAATAGCCCGAATGACAATAAGGAAAATTTCAGCGTCGGAGCGGAATACGCTTATAAGGACTTCTTCCTCGTAAGAGGCGGGTATAAGTTCAACGTGGACGCGGAGTCCTTCTCCGGCGGTATCGGTCTGAAGTTCCCGCTTTCTTTCGCGAAAGGAAGTCTTGACTATTCAATTGCGAATTTCAGCGAACTCGGATTCGCTCACAGAATTACTCTGAGCATCCTGTTTCCGACTAAACATTAAGCAGATTGTAAATTATAATATTCTATTGTATGCAAAAAGTTTTTATTAAATACGCTCTTTTACTGGCCGCGGTTCTACTGCTCAACGGCTGCGGCAATCAGCTTGACATGAGCCAGTTCCCGATTACCAATAACGGGACTGTCAACGTAAGCGATACGCTGTATGTTATGCAGTCGCCGGCTTGGTACGGATTCAACTTTCCAAGGGATATAATCATAGGCAACGACCAGCTGCTTTATGTCTGCGATACGAAAAATAATAGACTCGTCCAGATGGATATTTCCGGCGGCATAATAAGTACTGCCAGTCTCGGTGATAACGTATTTCCCAAAAAAGTAGTGCAGGACTACAGGTTCGACCTGCTCGTTATCAGCGATTCCACTACTTCAATAGATACAATTTCCGTCATACACAGGTTCAAATTGGTAGCAGGCGGTGGCCTGATTTCCAACGCGAGAAAAATAACGCTCCTGAGCAGCCTGTATCCGACGCCGAATTCAAGTAAACTTAGAAAATATTCCGCGTTGTCTGTTTATCCCGATAACAGTTTTGTCGTGACAAGAGTCGGCCCCGGCGACCCCATCGGAATCGACCCGGGTAACGCTATTATTAAAGTAAAAGGGGACTCGTCAATTGTTTCTCTCGAAAAACTTTCGGGATTCCAGATATCCGGCAACAGTTTCTACTCGATTGAAAACGTCTCAGGAATCACTGTGGCGAAGAACAGTTCGACGGATTTTATAATCACGAGAAACACATCCGATACGGTTTCTCTTAATAAGGTTCTCTGGTTTGAATATAACTCCACCAGCGGCGCGTATGACCCGAAATATACTTCGCCTTCGCAGGATGTAGTGCTGACTAAATTCGGTACACCCGGCTCTGTTGCTCAGGATTCATATTCGAATTTTTATGTAATAGACGCGCTCAGAAACCACCTTTACAAGTTTAATACATCGGGCAGATTGCTTACCGAGTCTTTCGGAAAATTCGGAAGCGGAGATACTGAGTTTAATACTCCCATGGGAGTCGCGCATTTTAGCAAAGTTCTGTACATCGCCGATTCCGGCAATAACAGGATTATCAGGTATAAACTGTCAACAGACCTAAATTAACCTGAATGTCTAAGGATAAGAAAAAGCACAAACAGCCGGTTTCCGGCGCTTATACGGAAAACCCGTATTTTAATTATGCGCTGGTCGGAATCTTTTTTCTTTTCCTTGTATTCTTTACTACCTTCAAGATAACAGGAGACGATGACGTTTTCTGGCATCTCGCGACAGGTAGATATATCCTGAACACACATCACGTGCCGTCAACTGATATTTTCGGCTTTATGTCTGAAGGCCAGACATGGATGCCTTTCGAATGGGGATGGGATGTCATCACGTTCGTCGTCTTCAAAGCGTCAGGTTATGTTGGATTGTCCGTACTTAGAACCGTAATATTTCTTGCGGTATTCTTTGTAATATATCTTATATTAAGAAAATTCAAAGTAAACGCGCTCTTTTCCGTCGCGTTCATGTTCATTCTGAGTTTCGCGGCTATCGACAGGCTTACTCCGAGACCGCATATCATGTCGTATCTGTTTTTTGTACTGCTTCTCTATATAATAGTGAAATTCAGATACACCGACAGAGGAAAATATAAAATCCTTTACTTTATTCCGGTAATATTTCTCCTGTGGGCAAACATGC
>JAJTBN010000165.1 GCA_021286895.1 Bacteroidota bacterium
CGGGTTCAATACGAAACAAAATACGGGCACTGTCAGCTATTCGAGCGTTTTTGACGTTGCCGACAGGGACATGTCAATTTTTTCTCCCGCGCCTCCCGTTCTTGTCTATCCTCCTGAAAACGCTGTCGTCGACACCAACACCGAGTTTGTGTTCAATCAGGGGCTTAGCCGCGTCGAAAACAGATTCTATAAAATAAATTTTTTCAACGTTACCGGGACGCCCTCAAAATGCTTATACTATGACGTCTATATCGACAGGGAACGGTTCAAGGTCTCTGAACTGAATAATATCGGGATTGAGAATATAATCGGATGCAGTTTTGAATGGAGCGTTGAGGTCTATGAAAATATTTGCCTGAATGATTATATAAGGGATTTTTATCCTAACAACAAAAGATATATGACGGAATGCGTTAAAAGAAAAGTAACTATAAAACAATAAAAAAGGCCGCGGTGTTCGCGGCCTGTTTTATATAAATTCTGAAATTACTTAAGGTAATCGAGTATCCTTTCGGCAATTTTTCCGCCGGTGAATCCTTCGTATTCGAGTACGTCGTTAATAAGTCCGGGCTTAAACCATTTGTTGTCCAGCGCTATCGGGAATACATCAGCGTTAACTTTATTCTTCACAAAGAGTTCTGAAACTATTGAATACAATCCGCCCGTCAGAAAATGGTCCTCAAGCGTTACGATTAATTTCGTCCTGTCCGCGGCTTCAAGCGCTGCCTGCTCGTCGAGCGGTTTCGGTGTCCTTATGTTTACAAGCCCTACAGACATTCCTTTGCTTTCAAGAACTTCCTTAGCTTTCAATGCCTGATTGAATAAATATCCGCAAACAAGAATCGTAATGTCTTTCCCCGAAGAAACAACTTCCGCCTTGCCGATTTCGTAATCGTAATCGTGAGTGTAAACCGCGGGCTCGTCGTTGAACCTAATGTAAAACGGGTCCTGCGTCTCCACAACTTTCCTCAGACAAATCACGAGGTCCTGAACGTCGGCGGGACAGAGAATGTTCATGTTCGGTATTCCCCGCATAAGGGATATATCCTCGAGCGCCTGATGAGCCGGACCGTTAGCCGTTGAAAGAAATCCGGGAGCTATGCCTACGATTTTGACAGGCAGATTGCCGATGCCGATGTCCGTTCTTATAAACTCAAAAGCCCTCATCGTTACGAATGAAGCGAACCCGTGCGCTATTACTGTCCTGCCGCGGAGCGCGAAGCCGCATGAAACGCCGATTAGCGTCTGCTCCGTAATGCCTGTGTCAATAAATCTCTCGCCCATCAGCAAAGGAATATTCTCAATATACTTCCTGCTTTCGGCGGTCGTAACGATGTATGTCTCGTCCCCTAATGTAATTTCTTTTAGCGCGTCTTCGTATGTCATAATTGTGATTTGTGCATTGAAATTAAAATTTAATAAAACAAATAAAAAGGTTATTTTGTGTTGCAGATTCATGATAACCGGTAATGAAATAAACCTCGAAGACTACAATTACGATTTACCCGAAGATAGAATAGCGCAGTTTCCGCTTGCTCAAAGGGATGAATCGAAACTGCTTGTCTTTAATAATGAAGGAATAAAAGAATCCGTCTTCAGTAACGTCGCGGATTTTATTCCGCACGGCTCTTTTCTCGTTTTCAATAATACGAAAGTAATCAACGCCCGCCTTTTCTTCAAAAAGAAAACAGGCGCGAAGATTGAAATCTTCTGCCTCGAACCCGCTGATAACATGACTGTCGAAGTCGCGTTCGCGAAACACGATGCTTCGGAATGGAATTGCCTCGTCGGCAACGCCAGCAAGTGGTACGGGGAAATACTCGAAAAGAAAATTGACGTGAACGGGGATGAATGCATCCTCTATGCGGAGAAGTTATCAAACGACCGCGGAAATTTCAGAATAAAATTTACCTGGAGCAGGAACGATTTGCCGTTCTCCGAAGTTATACATAACGCGGGTTTAATACCTCTGCCCCCTTACATTAAACGCAAGCCTGAGAACGGAGATTCCGACAGGTACCAGACCGTTTATGCTGATGTCGAAGGCTCTGTCGCGGCGCCGACTGCCGGACTTCATTTCACGAAGGAAGTGCTTTCCGGGATAACGAACAGGGGAATAGACACGGGCAGCATTACGCTTAATGTGGGAGCCGGAACTTTCAGGCCGATAAAGGCAAAGAATGTACTCGAACACGAGATGCATTATGAGAGTTTTACCGTGAGCAGGGACTTTCTCCGCAAACTTTACAATGAAGCAGGCAAGAAAATCGTTGCCGTGGGGACGACTTCTGTCAGAACGCTCGAAAGCCTTTACTGGATTTCCGCACTGAATAAACATGAAGAAAATTTCGTACTGAAACAGTGGGAAGTTTACGATGCTCCGGAAGAAGGCCTCCCGGATTTAAAAACAGCCCTAAAGAAATTGATTGATTATCTCGATAATAATAACGAACATTACATAACAGCCTCTACGGGTATCATGATTGTACCCGGGTATAAGTTCAGGGTGGTTGATGTACTTATAACAAACTTTCACATGCCTTGCAGCTCTCTTCTGCTTCTTGTTTCGGCATTTACAGGCAGTGCCTGGAAGCGGATTTATAAGTATGCTCTCGACAAAGATTTCAGATTCCTGAGTTACGGCGACAGTTCAATTTTATTCAAACAACAATGAACAACAATCTAAAAAAATTTAACAGGCTGAGCTATTCGCTCCTGCCTACTCCGGTGCATAAACTCGAAAACCTGTCAAAGTTTTTCGGCGCTAACATTTATTGCAAGCGGGACGATATGACGGGATTCGCCTTCGGCGGAAATAAAACAAGAAAACTCGATTTTCTGATTGCCGAAGCCATTGCACAGAAAGCCGATACCCTCGTCTGCGTCGGCGCAAACCAGTCCAATTTCTGCCGTATCGCCTCCGCTTACGGAGCGGCTTGCGGACTGAACGTGGAACTGGTGCTCGGCGGAAAAAAACCCGCCGTCAATACCGGCAATCTACTTCTCGACTATCTTTTCGGCGCGAAAATTACCCATATTGATTCCGAAGACTGGGATGTCTGGGAAAATGAAGCGATTAAAATATCCGAGGAGTTAAGAAAAAAAGGTAAGAAAGTTTACTGGATGCCTATAGGCGGCTCGACTGCTACAGGCGCGCTGGGATATGTCGAATGCATGTCCGAAATTATGGATTACAGCAGGAAGAATAAAATTCATTTCGAAGGAATAATTCATCCGACTGGCTCCGCGGGCACTCAGTCAGGCCTCGTCGTCGGTAAAAAAATCTTCGGCTATGAAGGAAACATTATCGGAATGGCCGTGACCAAGAATACGCATCAATTGACTGAAGAGGTGATTTCACTCTCTAGAGAGACCGCGCATATGCTGGAAACCGATATTGATGACGGTACTGTGATAGTAGATGATAATTTCATTGGCAAATGCTACGGGGCGCATACAAGGAAAGCGGAAGACGCGATTAAACTTTTTGCGCGTAAAGAAGGCATTCTTCTTGACTATGTCTATTCGGGCAAAGCAGCGTCCGGAATGCTCGATTATATAAGAAAAAAGCATTTTTCGAAGAATTCAAACATATTGTTTATTCATACGGGCGGCAACATACAGTTGTTTAAATAACCGTTTAAACGTCATTATCTTTTATTTTTAAAATAAACTTTTTATATTAAATTCATGGATGGTATTTTAACGCAAAAGCCATTTCCTGAGGAGTACGCGGGTCATTATTCTCACTATGTTGACCTTGTGCCCGAAGGACCGGTTCTGGATATCTTCGACAGGCAGTCGGCGTTGACACATGAATTTTTTTCGTCAATACCCGAAAGTCTGGGCGACCATACATACGCGTTCGGCAAATGGACGATAAAGGATATTGTCGGTCATCTTATCGATACCGAAAGAATCTTCAGTACCAGAGCGCTTAGGATTGCAAGAGGCGATAAACAGCCTTTGCCGGGCTTTGAACAGGACGATTACGTTAAGAACGGCTTCTTCTTCAAAAGGTCGCTGATAGATATCGTCGAAGAGAGGCAGATGCTGAGACTCGCGAACATAAAAATGTTCAACAGTTTCGAGGAAATGTGTTTCCTCGAAAAAGGAATGGTAAACGACAACCCGATTTCTGTCCGCGGAATAATTTATCTTCTGTTAGGACATGAAATCTACCATATTAAGTTTATAAAAGAGAACTATTTGTAACTTCACACGGGAGTAAAGGGGGATAAATTAATCAGGGAGAAATTTATGAGAACCAATTTCAGAACATTTGCTGTACTGTTCTTGGCGGGGGCAATTACATTTTCGCTTAACGGCTGTATGAGAAAACAGCCTCCGACTAATACAGCGGATACAACAAAAAGAACTGACGATTACCAGTATAAGAAAAGAGACAGCACCGATATCTACGGCAGCGGTTTCTTTGAATACCATGACTCAATCGACAGTTACCACATGGGGTACTCCATTCCGAGGGACAGCGTTTATAAAGTAGAAAACCTTAAGGAATTCGAAAGGCTGAATCTGCTTATCAGCAAGGATTCGCTTAATCCCGGACCTTATCTTGACAGGGGAAATCACCTTCAGAATATTCATAAGTATATAGAGGCAATCAGGGATTATGATATGTATATACGCCTCAACCCTTACAACTATTCCGCTTACCAGAACCGCGGTACGGCTCATGAAAGACTTAAACATTACGATTTCGCTCTCTGGGATTACCAGAAAGTGCTCGTTCTGAAACCGGACGATACTATCGCGAATTTTAATCAGGGTGTGGTTTATGATGCCATTAATAATCCGTGGATGGCTATTAAAGAATACGATACTACTGTCTATAAAGACCCGAAACTCGCCAAGGCATATTACAACCGCGGCGCTTCTTATGAAAAAGTCGAGAAATGGGATGAAGCAATCAAGGATTACAGAAAAGCCATTGAATTAAATCCCAGGTATAAAGAGGAACTCGAAAGAAAGATTGATTTCCTCAATTATAATTACAGGTAGAACGGGAGGGGGCTACTTGAAATCTAGTCCCCATACTCCTGTCGTTTTTACCGTCAGAAGATATGCGTCCGTTTCGGGGACCTGCAGTTCGGTTTTACCCTCATAATCACCCTTTGTATCCGCAAGTACTTTTATAAGTTTCCCGTCGTTTGTTCTTAAATCAACGAAGAATGAACCCGCTCCTTCGTGATAATACTCGAACAACGCGTCTCCCTTATTCAGATGTATGATTTGAGTTTTGTCTCCCCTGACATTGTACGCGAGCCTGTACTGTATCTTTTTACCCTCAAGTTCGGTTTTATCAGTTTCGAGTAATGAAGATACATAAGGCCTAAGGAGAAAGTATGCGAGCACGAATAATCCTGCAACAAACAGAAAACTTACGACTAACTTTGCTTTTGAATTCCTTCTCATTGTTCCCTTTTTTTATAATATAGTAAGAATATTTTACATCCTCAAGTTTTTATTAAGGCTTGATTAATACCTGTTATTTGAATAATTTGACAAAAAAATACTCAGTGAAAAAAGCGATTATTCTCCTGCTGGTTTTGTTCTGTTTTCAGGGATGCAAAGACAAACAAACTACGCCCGATTCCTGCGGCGGAATTTACAGATACTACGCCGGTGAACGTGACAGTTTTAAAGTCTGGATTGTCGACGGCGCTCTTGTCCGCGAAAAAATATTCAACGAATTCATCTACGGGGGCAATGACGAGCGGTATCCTTTCGTGCCGGAAAGGGAAATCTGGATTGATAATTCGATTTCCGCAAAAGAATTCGAGACTACTCTGATACATGAAATTAACGAACGGAATCTGATGAAACAGTTCGGATGGACTTACTTTGACGCTCATGATTCATCGCTTTCACTCGAACTTGCTTTGCGCGAAGGCTATCTTGAGAAATGCGGCGCCCACGAGAAAATCCTTCCGCCTGTTTCACCCGTCGATTTCGATACAACACAGGAAATTGAATCTCTGCCTGATAAGATAAAACTGAATAACGTTTACCGTGTGCCCGCGGGCGAAAGGAACGGCGTGCAAATCTGGATAGTCGACGGTTTCAACGTCAGACGCGATATCTATCCCGACTTCGGTTTCAGCGGAAACGGATATGCTTATAAGTTCATACCCGAAAACGAAATCTGGATTGACGGCGATATTACCTGCGAGGAAATGGAATATTCCGTTAGTCTCGAATTGAAAGAACGAGAAATGATGAGCCGCGGTATTTATTACGACAGCGCCTACACCGAAAGCGTTAAGGTTAGTGACAGTATGAGAAAATCGCAACGGACTCTCACGGGAAACAAATTAATTAACCTGCCGAAAATATTATTCCGGGATACCGGAACCGGCAAAAGCAATACCGGAAATTAAATAAGTCCGCCGCCGATTATAAGCCTGAATCCGCCGATGAATATCGCGATGGCGCAGAGTATGATTCCCGTTATTGCCGGTCCTTTCGTCCGCTCATTCAATCCCGTAGCGACAATGCTTAATATCAGTCCTAATGTAGCCAGAGGTATGTTGAACCAGTTGAACCAGCCGAGAAATGGAATTAATCCTATAAAAAATCCGATGATTGAAACGATTCCGATAATCAGTCCTGCAATTCCCATGTTTTTTGAGGTTAATGTTTGTACAAATTAATTTAAAAGCGGAATAAAATCAACGTTCATAATGCCGTTTTGATTCTTCCTTGTTTTATATACGTCTGTATTTACATATAGTTGCTTTGGAATTATAACTTTTTGTCCGCCAATATCCTGAAACGCATTAACCTTTTTTATTTGCGTTCTTAAAATCTATATCGTAACATAAATCTTTTTTTCGGATGACTTATTTGCGTGTTTGCCGTTCTGTTTTCTTGAAACCAAATTTGAGTTTCATTACTCCTATTCGCTTCCCGTAACATCTATTTGCCTTGTTATACTGAATTTTTTCTTGCCGTAATTGTATACGGTCAATTTCAGTGTTTCCGTTCCCTTTGTATCCGGCGCGGTTACCTTGAATGAGAATTTGTCGCTTTCACCCGGATTGAGCGCGGTTTTCCAG
>JAJTBN010000166.1 GCA_021286895.1 Bacteroidota bacterium
TACATGCAAGAGGGCTGTCAGCCGCAATAGCCTTTCCCGAAAGTACCGTAATTCGTAACCGTAAGCTGAATATTACCGACATTAGTGTACTTGTTGTTGATGTCGTCCTGAATGTCATTAGGTCTTGTCTGAAGAGTCTCGAGGCTTATTAAAACAAAAGCACCTGTAATGAATAAAAATAAAAAGGCGATAAATATCCTTCTTATGCTTTGAGTGGGCATAATTATTATAGTATTAATTTTCTATTCTGTATTTATAATTTTATTGAAATTACTTTAATTTTTTTTAAAAATCTATTGAGTTTTTTATATCGGGAGTTATTAAATTGTAAAGCGAACCATGAGTAATTAACCGACGGAACGGATTTTGCAGGATGTCAGACAGACTAAAACTTCCAATATCGGGCAAGTCCTATGGTTTGTAAAATCTTACTTTCGCAAGTGGAAATGAAAAATCTTAGAAATCAATATTCAGAGACTACGGCTAAAGCCTTTTTTATGTCTTTTTTGCCCCACTCTGAAGAGCGGGGTTATTAATGTTCTTCGTTATCTCTTGAGTGGGATGTGATTGCGGTTAAAGCCCTTCTTATTGGGCAATCATTTGTCCCGCTCTGAAGAGCGGGGTTATTAATGTACTTCGTTATTTCTTTAGAGTGAGGTTAGTATATTCCTTCGTCGTCATATTAAATGGTGTTTACAGAAATCTAAATATAGACTTCAGAAAAACCATATCTCCTGAAAAATGCAAAACCAAGAAGCGCATTCCTATTATGGATCCCGGCCTTCGCCGGATGACAAAGTTGAACTGAATTGTTTTTCTGAAGTCTATAAATACTGATTTTTGTACAACTCTTAATTTAATAATTCTTTATATTTGCAAATAATAATGAATTGATTTGAAATTAGTCTATTTGTTCAAAGAGGCGTTAAGAGGATTCTCATCGGCAAAGCTGTCAACTATTGCTTCCGTAATAACAATTATGCTGTCACTTGTTTTGATGGCAGTTTACTTCCTTTTCACGATAAACTCAAACAAACTCGTCAAGAATCTCCGCGACAAGGTTGAAATCGAGGCGTTTCTGAACGACGGCATGAAAAATGAGGAACTGAATGCACTTAAGGACAAGATAAGAGCGATAGGCGGAGTTAAGAGCATCAATTATATTTCGAAGGAAGAAGCGGCGAAGATATTCGAAGCGGAATTCGGGAAGGGCATGCTTGAAATTTACGATTACAATCCCCTGCCCGCTTCTTTTAAAATAAACCTTTACGACGAATACAAGACGCTTGACAGGATAAACAAAATCAAGATGACGCTTTCGGCATATCCGCAGGTTTCGGACGTTCAGTTTCCTGCAAAGAACCTTGAACTGATAGAGACGAAGGCGTCGGGTTTCCTCATGCTAAACCTTGTGATAATGATTATCATTACAGTCTCGTCTATCTTTCTCGTTTCAAATACAATCAGGTTAATCATAAACTCGCGCAGCAGGATAATCGGAACATTCAAACTCCTCGGCGGAACAAAGAGTTTTATTATGATTCCGTTTCTTATAGAAGGATTCATACAGGGGCTTCTCGGGAGTCTGGCGGCGGCGGGCACATTATACCTTTTTCTAAGTTTCTTTACATCCAAGTTCGAGAACAGTGATTTCAAAATTGAACTGCTGGGAACCGATACGATAATATACATAGTTGTTATCGGTATACTGCTCGGCATTGCCGGCAGTTATTTTTCAGTAAAGAAATACTTAAAATTTCAAAATTAAATATTAAAGAATATGCTTAAACCCGGAGACAAAGCGCCGGATTTCAAACTTGAAGCGGACAACGGCGAAAGACTGTCGCTTAAGGAATTAAAAGGAATGAAAGTTGTAATCTATTTTTATCCGAAAGACAACACATCCGGATGCACGAAAGAAGCGTGTGATTTCAGGGACAGCATTAAAACTTTCAAGAAGAAAAACACGCTTGTCATCGGCGTCAGCAAGGACAGCATCGCTTCCCACAAAAAATTCAAGGAGAAATTCGAACTGCCTTTCATACTCCTGTCCGATGAAACAGCGCGGATGATACAGGATTACGGAGTATGGAAAGAGAAAAGCATGTACGGCAGAAAGTACATGGGAATTGAAAGGACTACATTCCTTATAAGCGAAAAGGGCGTCATCGAAAAAATCTGGAACAAGGTGAAAGTGCCGGGTCACGTCGATGAAGTATTGAATAATATATAAATCAAATAAATGGGTGACATCAAAATATTACCGGTCGATAACGAAGTCGACAAAATGCGGTTCATTAAGTTTCCGTGGACAATATACCGGGACGACCCGAACTGGGTTCCCCCCCTTATTTATGACGTAAGAAAGAATCTCGACACAGTTAAGAATCCTTTTTATTCTCACGCAAGAATCAGGCTGTTCCTCGCGTTTGACGGGAAATTCCCCGTCGGCAGGATTGCCGCGATAGTAAACGACCACCATAACGGCAAGTACAACGACAAGGTCGGATTTGTCGGATATTTTGAATGCATAAACTCAAAAACAGTATCCGCGGCTCTATTCGACGCGGCCGGAGAATGGCTTAAAGAACAGGGCATGGATACAATACGCGGCCCTGTAAATCTTTCCGTCAATGATGAAATCGGCATGCTTACAAATGCATTTGACAAACCTGCCGTGCTGCTTATGATTTACAATCCCGCATACTACATGGACCTTTTCACGGATTACGGTTTTGAAAAAGTAAAAGACCTGTATGCATATTACATAGACCAGAAGATGTGCAAAGAGAACAAGAAAGCCATGGACAAGCTCGCCCGCGTCAGTGAACTGGTGAGCAAACGCGAGAATATAAAAATAAGGAAAATCCATCTGAACGACCTGCAGAACGAACTTCTGAAAGTAATGGAAGTGTACAACTCCGCATGGATTGAGAACTGGGGTTCCGTCCAGATGACTGCCGAAGAATTCAAATACGTAGCGGATTCACTGAAACCGCTCGTTGATGAAGATATAGTCTATTTCGCCGAAGTTGACGGGAAACCAGTGGGCTTCTCATTATCGATACCGGATTACAACAAGGTTTTCAAGACGATGAACGGAAAACTTTTCCCATTCGGCGTATTCAAGCTTCTTTTTGGTAAAAAGAAAATCGACGGCATCAGAGTAATAATGATGGGCGTCATACCCGAATATCACAGAAAAGGTATAGAGGCGGTGTTCATTCAGAACACTATTCAGATCGGCATGTCTAAAGGTTACAATTACGCCGAGATCTCTTGGGTGCTCGAAGACAACGCTCCGATGGTACAGACAGCCGTTAACCTGGGCGCGGACCTTTACAAGACTTACAGAATTTACGACAGAAAAATAAAATAAAACCGAAAGCGGATATTAAAACCGGATTATTTCAATCCGGTTTTTTTATATGTAATAAATAATGCATAGTTAACATCCGGGGAATTTAATAGATTCATAAAAAGAAAACCCAAAACAAGACTCAGGAGGTTTAATGTTTTCAGACAGGTTTTATCCCGGCAAATCTCTATTCTCTTCGTCAATTATTTACTTACTTATTTTCACGTTTCTGTTATCTTTATCCGGATGCGAGACAACAAAAGTATCGAGGGAAACGCCCGAGTATCTTGAATTATTCAACAATACAAAGATACAGGCATCAAAGATTATAATGAAGAACGGCACGTTTATGGATTTAACGGATGAACTTGTTTACTATTACAAAAATTACAAGGACACTTCCGACGTTCTGGTGTTTAAGAATTACGACACGATTAGAACGAAAGAAAACGGGAAAGATGTTTTAAAATTAAGACTTAAAGAGAAATTAGTGCCGCTTTCGAGCGTGCAGGAAGTTTTCATCCAAAGAACCGAGTTTGACGCCGGGATGACCGCTCTTCTTGTGCTGGGAGTAGTGGTCGTTTCCGCGCTTACATTCTTCCTGATAGCGCTTGCGAGTTACTCAAAGAGCGAGCACAAATCCTGCCCGTACGTTTATTCGTATGACGGAGAAAAATACGTTTATGATGCAGAACCTCTCGGAGGAGCCGTTTGCGAAGGGCTTTCGCGCACGGATTTTTCACGGCTCGATTTCACAAAGCCATCAGAAGGAAAGTTTAAACTTCTTCTCAGAAACGAGAACGAGGAGATACAATACCTCGATGAGATGAAACTGACATCGGTAAAACACGACAATGAAAAGTCAGTAACGATAGGTCAGGATAATAATTTTTACCAGTACACGAGGGTAGAACAGCCCATAACTGTCACGGACGAGAATAACAGGGACGTCACGGTATTTTTCAAAGACAAGGACAACGTAAGGTGGCAGACAGAATTGCCGTCCGACCTTAAATCGGCTTCCCTTACGCAAAAGCACAAACTTCATCTCCGCTTCAGGAAACCCGCGGACACAAAATCGGCGAAACTTGTGTTTTACGGAGGCACGGCCGAATGGGGCTCGAACATGGTAAAGGAATTTCTGAAACTGAGAGGAAGCAAACTCGATGAGTGGTACAGGTCGGTATATCCCGGAAGTCCCGCTCAGAAAGAACTTTACAATTTCATGCTCGGCGAAGAACTATATTATCTGAAAGTGAACCTAAAAGAGAACGGCATATACAAACATGAAGCCACTTTCAAAGGCGGAGGTCCGAAAGCGGATGAAGAAATTCTGGTTGACGTACCTTTCGATAAATCGGACGGTGAGTTTATTGACATAGAGTTAAACCCGCCGCCCTGCTTCTGGAAGATTGACAGGATAGGAATCGCTTACGACTGCGAAAAAATCGGCGATGGAAATATCATGACTTCGGAAGCGGTATACGCGTATGATAAAGGCTGCAGCAACGTACTGCAGAAACTCGGCAATATCGACAGGGATTATTACATGATGGAGAAAGCCGGAAATGAATGCAGGATTGAATTCAGCGTTCCTGAAGGTTACAACGAAAATTCATGCGCTTTGTTTTTAAAGACGACCGGCTGGTATGAAATAGTGATGGACAAGACAGGGAAACCCGAAGAAGGGCTTCTGGCTTCGTTTGTGGAAAATCCCGGAAGCGTACTTGAATATTCCCGGAATCTGCTAATTAAAAAATATGAAAACCTTGCACTCATTTACAGCAATTCATACAAGGAGAGCAATGGGACAAGATAGGATAATATATATTTTTATACTTCTCATTGTACTTATTTTTGCTTCACGGTCGGAAGCACAGCAGGACACGAGCGGAAGGTTCGTGATATACGGCGACACTGTATATACGGGAAGGACTTATAGTATTCTCCTTACAGATAAAACAGAGGACGTCTGCAAACTCATCGCGGTAAACGAAAAAGCGATACTCGTGCTAATGAACGGAGAGACCGAGACAATCAGTCTGGAAGAAATAATCAGGCTGAGACCTATCACACCTGACGGAATTTACATACCAGCACCAGAAAAAGGTTACAGGTCAATAACGAAATATTTCATCGGAGCGGGAATCGCCATTCCATTGAACAACGGAGATTATTACACAAGGAAAAATTATTCCGCGGGCATTGACCTTATGGGCTGCATACTATTTGGTCTCGGGAAAAATACAGGCGTGAGAATGGATTTCGAATACTCGCACATAGGCAGACCGGACGCACATATACAGGGATACAATTACGAAGAATGGGAAACGGGCGGTTCGCTTGACGGACTTTTTATCAAAGGAAATTTTCTAATCGGAGATTTCACAAACAGAGATGTCAGTTTCTTTTTTTCGGCAGGACTGGGCGTCTGTCTTAAATTCGTCAGCGAGTATGAATCAAGGTACTCATACAGCAGTCCGGAATATACATATTCAAACAAGTCATCGTCTGAAACCATTCCGGGGCTGGCGTTAACATTCGGGGCATCCGCGGATTTCAACCTGAACAGGAACCTCAGGGTTTTTGTGGAGCCTCAGGTCAGTATCTGGAGTCTCTTCCCGGTCAACTATATCGCCGTCAGAGCGGGAATAATTCTATAAAATTTTTAATTACAATAAATTGTCAAGAACAATAATCTTATTTTTGGCTTTAATTTTCTGCGGAAGCGCGTCGGCGCAAAAAGATGTCTGCACTTTCAAATCGGATACGCTGAAAACAGGTAAATATTACGTTATACTTACAAACGAAGGAACGGAACAAATCGGAAAACTGACAGGATGCACAGATTCCAGTCTGACAATAATATTCGAAAATGATTACGAAACGATAATGAAATCCGAAATCACCGCAATCAGGAACAGGGTAGCGAAAGACTGGAAGTACGACAAAGGAATTTTCAGTTCCGAAGCCGACAGAATTTATTTTCTGGGCACAGGCGTATCGTTCCCCGTCGACGAAAGCAGGCATTATACGACGATGTACGCGAAGGGATTCGAGTTGTCCGCCGCGGTAATTTTCGCGTCAAACAGGAATGTCGGAATCATGGCCGAACTGGATTTTCATCATCTGGCAAGAAAAGACGACAACTCGGCAACTTTTTCCGCAAAGGGAGGCAGTATAAACAGCCTGAGTCTAAGGATAAATTTTCTCGCGGGCGATTTCAAAATGAAAGACGTAAATTACTTTTTCTTCACCGGTCCCGGCATAGGAATTTCATTTAAAGGAAGCAGGTCAGAGAATTACCTGAATTCAAATTATAACTATACGACATCCGGCACAGCCGATTTATTCGTAACCGGTAAGGCAGGTCTTAACGTAAATTTCAAAGTCGCGGAGAAGATAAGAATGTTTACCGAAGCCCAGTTTAATTTAATAATTGGAGAAAACAATCCGAATTATTTCGCATTAAAAGCGGGATTTGTGTTATGAAGCAGCGAATACATTCCAACGTAATGCTTTTTATCGCGGCAGTTGTGGCAGTATCATTACACTCCGTTTCCGCGTTGTCTCAGACGGACACGACAGGAGCGTTCAGGTTAAGGCAGTACACGCTATTTATCGGAAGCGAATATTATTTCTGCACGATGGATGACAAGATAATTTACGGAAAAGTACTGAGTTACAACGAAA
>JAJTBN010000167.1 GCA_021286895.1 Bacteroidota bacterium
TTGCTGCTCGCCTCGATAACGATTGGAGTGGCGGGTTTCATGATAATAGAAAATTATACATTTGTGGAAGCCGTTTACATGACAATGATAACAATTTCAACGGCAGGGTTCATGGAAGTGCATCCGCTCTCAAGCGCCGGCAGGCTGTTCACATCGTTTCTGCTCATAACAGCCATCGGAATTTTTTTCTACGGAGCCACTGCGATAGCGGGATTCATAATCGAAGGCGAATTCAGAAACTTCTTTAAAAACTACAACGTGAAAAAGAAAATCGGAGAATTAAAAGGGCACGTAATCGTATGCGGTTACGGCAGGAACGGAAAGCAGGTCTGCCTGGAACTTGCAGACGACAGGCAGCCGTTCGTTGTTATAGAAAAGCGCGAGCATATCATCGAGGATTTGAAATCAAATCCCGAACTTCTTTTCATAGAAGGTGACGCGACTGAAGAAGAAGTTCTGGTTGAAGCGGGCATAAAGGACGCGAAGGCGATTATTACTACACTTCCTGAAGACCCTGAAAATCTGTATGTTGTCCTTTCGTCGAGAGAACTTAATCCGCGAATTACGATTATAAGCCGTTCATCGAGCGAGGGTTCGGTCAACAAACTTAAACGCGCGGGAGCGGACAATATTATAATGCCCGAGAAAATCGGCGGCGCGCACATGGCGGCGCTCGTGATGAAGCCCGATATAATGGAATTCATCGCTCAACTTACCGGACAGGATACGGATATAAGCCTTACATTTGAAGAACTTGCGCTTAATGAACTCACAGACGACTACGTGGGAAAGACAATCAAGGATCTTGATATCAGGAATAAGACCGGAGCGAATATAATCGGCTTGAAGCATCCGGAAGGAAAGTACACAATCAATCCCCTGCCCGATATGGTAATCGGCGCAAACACGAAACTTATAGTGCTCGGCAACAGACAGCAGATTACTGATATGCGAAAACTTTTGGAAGAACTGTAAAACATTTTATGCAAATTTGCAGTCCGACTGCAAATTTGCATAAGTCATATTATTGAATAGACTTTCTTACAAAAATCCCGGAAGATTATTCGGTTCTCTTCAGTACGCCGCCATCTCCTCGCAGGCATTGAGTATCCAGCCGTCCTGAGGCAATGCCGCTTTTTCAAGGTTTGGGTGAAAAGGCACGTGTACGTCCAGTCCGGCAACCCGTCTGACGGGAGCGTCGAGAAACTCAAACGCGTTTTCGGAAATCTGCGCCGCAATCTCCGCCCCGAATCCCATAAACTTTGAATCTTCATAGAACACTATAGCCTTACCTGTCTTCTTTACAGAATTCAGAACCGTTTCCATATCGAGAGGCACGATTGTTCTTAAATCGACTACTTCAACACCGACGCCTTTCTTCTCCATTTCCCTTGAAGCCCTCAGCGCTTTTTCCACCATCGCTCCGTAAGTTACGATTGTGATATCACCGCCTTCTCTCCTCACGATTGCCTTTCCGAAAGGCAGGTAATAATCGCTGTCAGGTTCGGGAGACTTGGCGAATCCCTGCCTGTAAAGAAATTTGTGTTCGAGGAAAAGAACGGGGTCGTTCAGGTTGCAGGCGGTTTTCAGAAGTCCTTTCGCATCCGCCGCGTTTGAAGGGTACGCGATATACATGCCGTGGCACTTCGCGAAAATCGCTTCGATGTTCTGCGAATGATAATGCCCTCCGCCGATGTAACCGCCGCAAGCGGCGCGGATAACAACGGGGCAGGAAAATTTATTGTTCGAGCGGTACCTGTACATTACGAGTTCATCCCGTATCTGCATCATCGCAGGGAAAATATAATCCGCGAACTGGATTTCCACGACAGGTTTAATTCCGGTTATTGCCGCTCCTATTGCCGTACCGATTATCGACGCTTCGGCGAGCGGAGAATTAAACACCCTTTCCTCTCCGAATTTCGTCGAAAGGCCTTTAGTCGCCGTAAACACTCCCCCTTTTCCGTCTGCTATATCTTCGCCGTATATAATCATATTGTGGTTTTTTTCCATTTCTTCTTGAAGCGCGTGATTGACCGCGTCAACCATAACAACCGGCTCGCCGACAGGCCTGATCTTCTCATATTCAATTACCGCCTGCTCTTCGGCAGGACAGTACAGATAGTCCATAACAGTCGACGCGTCCGGGTTCGGCTGTTTAAAAACTTCATCCGCAGTTTTAAGGATTTCGTCAAAAATGTTTTTCTTAATCTCTTCAATTTTTTCCTGCGTCAAAATGCCCGCTTCAATAAGTTCTTTCTCGAATCCTGCAATCGGGTCTTTCTTTAAATCTTCTTCAAGCGATTCCCTGCTTCTGTATTTTTCCTGAGCATCGGACGCGGAATGCGAGCGAAGCCGCACAACGTCGGCATAAATTAAAGCGGGTCCTTTGCCCTCTCTCGCAAGTTTCACGGCTTCTTTAGCCGCCGCGTAACTTTCAAGGAAATCCGTACCGTCAATATGGTACTTGTTAAGACCTTCGAACCCCGAACATGCCTTATAAATCGAGCCTCCCGCCGCCTGGTCTTCGACAGGAACGGATATGGCGTATTTATTATTCTGGATCAGGAAGATAACAGGTAGTTTTTTCCTCGTAGCCCAGTTAACAGCCTCGAAGTACTCGCCTTCGGAAGTCGAGCCTTCGCCTCCTGAGACGTACACAACCTCGTCAGTATTCCTAAGCACGCAGCTAAGGGCGGTACCCACAGCCTGCAAATACTGCGAACCTGTCGGTGACGACGCCGTAGGCATTCTTAGTTCCCTGCTGCCAAGGTGCGTAGCCATCTGCCTGCCGCCCGTAAACGGGTCGGTGGCTTTGCCCATCGAATGCTGGAAAATATTTTCCGGAGTTATTCCCAGAGCAAGTACCAAAGCGTCGTCGCGGTAATATGTGTAGAACCAGTCCTTGCCCGGCTTCATCGCCATTGCCGTCGCGACCTGCACTGCTTCATGACCCGAGCCTGAAATAAGGAACGAAGCCTTACCCTGCTTTATCAGGTTTTCCATTCGGTCATCGATAAGCCTCGATGTTACCATCGTTTTATACGCGTCAATCAACTGCACTTCCGAAAGTCCGTAAAAGTTTTCTCTGTCTCTTGTATTGTTATTTTTCTTCGCCATTAATTTTTTCCCTTCCTGAATTGTATCTTTCTGTAGTCTTCAAAATATTTCTTTGCCTCGTTACGCTTGTACTTCCCCGTCGAGGTCACGGGAATGTTGTCCGTGAATATAATCACCTTTGGCGATTTATTGAACGGCAAATGCTTTTCGCAATGATTAATAATCTCTTTCTCAATTACTTCCCTATCTTCAACCGTATACTCGTCTTTGAGGCTTACCAAAGCCCCCACCTCCTCGCCGTACCATTCATTCTCGAATCCGACTGAGATTGCTGATTTCACATACTTAATGCCTGACAGCACCTCGTCAATTTCAAGCGGAGAGATATTCACCCCGCCGCGGATTATAAGTTCCTTGATTCTCCCCGTTATAAAGAAAAACTTATTTCCGTCACCGTCATATTTGTAAAAACCTTCGTCGCCGCTTCTGAACCAGTTATGAGAGAAGGCGCTTTCGTTTGCGGTGTCATTATCAAAATAATATTTCATAACGTTATGCCCGCGAATTACTATCTCGCCTCTTGCGCCTTCGGGCACTGAAGAGCCGTCGGGATTCTGAATATCCATCTCATTGCACTTCAGCGGAATGCCTATCGAAGGGAATCCGTATTCGTTCTGCCATTTGTAATGCTCTTCTTTGCTCAAACCGTCTGGGATGAAACATGAATAGCAAGTGGTTTCCGAAAGGCCGTAGCCGTGGACAACCCTTAAACCGAACTGCTCCTCGAATCCCCTTGCGAGTTCGCTCGTAAGCGGTCCCGCTCCGCAAATAAAATGTCTGAAACGTTTAAGCCCGGGTATCTTTTTATTCTCGTGCGCGTGCATCAGGAATCTGAGAAGAGTGGGAACGACGCTTACAACCTTCACATCATTTTCTTCGAGAAGGTCAAAGAAACTTTCGGCATGAAACCTGTCGTTAAGCACGACAGAGCCGCCGTAATACATAGGCGTCATCAGCGTTACAACAGTGCCGTTAACGTGATGAATCGGCAGCACGCACATCATCCTGTCTTTTTCGTACAGGTGATGCCAGTCCGCGATAAAATGAGCGTCGCACAGCAGGTTATACTGATAAAGCACTACACCTTTCGGATTCCCCGTAGTGCCTGACGTGTAAACAATCATCGCTTCCGTGAATCCGTCAGTATCGTAACCCGATGACGGGCTTGATTCATATTCGTCAATCACAAGATTATCAAAACTCATCTGATGAATGTTCAGTTCGCCGCATACACGCTTAACATCTTCGGCGTACTCATTGCGCGTAAAAAGAATTTTTGTGTCGGAGTTTTTCAGAATAAACTCTATTCTTTCCTGACCTTCGGAAATATTCAGAGGCACGACAGCAGCGCCGATGTTCCAAGCCGCGAAATATAGTATGACAGTATCGGCGTGGTTGTGGGAATATACCGCTAACCTGTTCTCTTTCTTAATTCCTTTCATCAGAAGAAAATCGGATAGCGCCCACACTTTTTTTACAAATGAATCATAAGTATAATCGGTGTATTTTCCGGAAGCGGAATACCTAAGGAACAGTTCACTTCCGTTTTTCTTTTTTCTTTCTTTAAGAAGCGCGTTAATGTTCTTAAAACTCGCGCACATTTCGCCGCTTTCGTTATACGACAGATAGTGCGCCCGGCATATTTTATCCTTCAGTTCTGGATTCATGTTAATTTAAGTATGGATTAAATCGATTAATAATAATATTTTAACAAATATATCGAAAAAATAATTTCGGAATATCGCCAGAGCAGGTAAAATAAAATTCTTCACTATTAAAGCCGTTCTGTTATTAACGGCGGCGCTTTTTATTTCATCGTGCGCCGTAAAACAGAAACGCGAGTCTAATTTATTCAGGCTGAATTTCCCGCTCGGTCTCGAAACTCTTGAACCTGTAATGTCAAACTCACCGCAGACGATATGGGTGCTCACGAACGTTATGGAAGGTCTCGTCTCGTATAACAGAAACAATGAAATTATACCGCAGACGGCAAAACGCTGGGAAATATCGAATGACGGACTCACTTATACATTTACAATAAACAGAAATATCCGTTTTCATGATGACGCCTGTTTTCCCGGCGGGAAAGGGCGCGGGATAAACTCCGGAGACTTTAAATACTGTCTCGAACGCGTTAACGACCCCGCCACAAAGACGCGCGGGCTCTGGGTTTTCAGGGACAAGATAAAAGGAGCGCGCGAATATTATGAATACAAAGCCGGGAAGAGCAAGAATGAAGCCAAGGAAATCACAGGCCTGAAAACGCCGAATGATTCCACGCTTGTCATCGAGTTGTACGAACCGTTCGCTCCTTTTCTAAGCCTTCTGACGATGACTTACGGTTACGTATATCCGAAGGAAGCTGTCGATTATTATCAGGACAGGTTCGCGACGCATCCCGTGGGAACGGGACCGTTCAGGTTTGTGAACTGGGAACTCGACAAGATTCTCACACTTGATAAAAACACAGGTTATTACGAGAAGGATTCATCGGGAAGACCGCTTCCCTATCTTGAGAAAATAGAAATAGGTTTTACAAAATCGACAGAAACGGAGTTTCTCGATTTTCTTAACGGCAAATACGACTATCACGAGCCGTCGGCGGAGATAGTCGATGCTCTAACAGACGAAAACGGAAATCTTATAAAACCTGACGAGAAGGACTACAGGCTCGAAAAGCAGCCGTGGTTAAATAACGTTTATCTGATAATGGTTCAGAATCCTACACTGCCTGCAGGAAAGACGAGTCCGTTCACGGACAACAGAAAACTGCGACAGGCGATAAACTATGCAATCGACAAGGATAAGATTGTAAAGTTTGTGCTAAAGAACAGGGGTTCTGCCGCGAATCACGGCCCGCTTCCTAACGGCATGCCGGGATTTGACTCATCCGTAAAAGGTTACAGTTACAATATTGACAAGGCGAAGAAACTTCTTGAAGAAGCGGGATATCCGGACGGTAAAGGACTCGACCTCACTCTTGTAATTTCAAACGACGAATTACAGAAAAATATTTCAATCGCAATACAGGAACAGTTAAAGGACGCGGGTATAAACCTGAAACTCGAACAGGTGCTTCAGGCTACGCTTAACACTAAGCAGCAGGACGGCGAATACGCTTTCACGCGCGGCAACTGGGGCGCGGATTATTTCGACCCTGAGAATTTCATGGCGCTGTTTTATTCGAAGAACATAATCCCGTTCGGACCGAACAAGACGGGATACAGCAATCCTATCGTCGACAATCTTTACGAAAAATCGATAAGGATAACCGGATTTGAAGAGAGAAAGAAAATTTACAATGAAATGGAGAGGATAGTTATCGAAGACGCGGCATGGGTTTATCTTTACTACAACCAGAGAATATATCTGCTCCAAAACGACGTTAAAGGATTCTATCTTGACGGGTTGAACAACATAGTTTTGAAATACACAACCAAACAATAATAATCATGAAAACGACTTTATCAAAGACCGCGTCGATGCTGCTTTTGTTATCAGCGATGATGCTTTTTTCCGTTAACCTTTATTCGCAGACTGACTCTCCTCATTTTTATTTCTGCGAAAGTTACAAAGACGGACAGGAAATAAACGTGAGCAATACGTTCAGCACGGGTTATCTCACGGCAATGCTGGACCTGAGACCGATGGAAATCACAATAGGCGTGAGCGACGTCGCACTTGAGATTACCATGATTGCTGACGAACACGGATTTTACGACGCGGAACAGGTAATCGACGTAGTTAAGTTTACTGTCGACCCGGGCTGGGATTATATATATTTTACAGACGAGGAGAATCTCAAATTCGATAAACCCGGCGTTTACAGAGTTATGCTCATGAAGGAGCCAAACGAGCAGATAGCAAGCGGATTACTGAAAATAACCTCAAAATAAAATCATGAGGACAATC
>JAJTBN010000002.1 GCA_021286895.1 Bacteroidota bacterium
AAACGAAAACCTATACGCCGCCTAAGCAGGAAAATACGGTAACAAGGGAATCGACGTCTTCATACAAGTCGGATACCGGAACGAAGAAGGAAAGCAGCAATAATAACACGTCGGTCAGGAGGAAATAGGCCGGCGCATTTCAGGCAAAAAAAACAGGCGTCCCAGGACGCCTGTTTTTTTATCTCCCTTTTCTTGATTTAAAAAATGACCATATCATTTCCGAAGCTTTGAAATCCTGACATGTATTCCCCACGAGATACTTTGGCAGATACTGGCTGCCGCCCGGAACTGTATGCCCGCCGTTCACGACTTTAATAAGAACAACTTCCGTACCCGAAAGCCCGCCGCCATATGTATATTTTTCCGCGAAACAGCCGTCGTCTTCATTGATGTCGGGAATTTCTTCGTGCACAGGTTTTGTTTTGCAATGATTTTCCCTTATAAAAATACTTATCGTCTCCTCTGTGGAAAGCGAATAACCGCGGGCCTTCTGAAAATCAAATCCTATTTTGCCGCCGTCCCATTTGACCAGAGGATCGTCCGTTCCGTTTATAAGCATAACCGATACCGGTCTGGAAAGAGAATAAACTTTTCCGAGTAACACCGGCATGTTCGCGCATATCGGCGCTATCGCGAGTATCCTGTCATTAAGCCTGTACGAAAGTACTATAGACATGAAAGCGCCGTTAGACATTCCCGTAAAGAAAACGCGGGATGTGTCTGTGCCGAATTCGGTCTTCAGAGTATCAAGTATTTTCTCCATGAACTTCACGTCGTTGCTTTTCGAGTCTCCGGATTTCTTTCTTCCGTCATTCCAGCTCTTGTTAAGACCGTCAGGATAGACAACTATAAACTTTTCCCTGTCCGAAATATCATTGAATCCCGTCTCTTTCATAATCTGTTTTCCCGTTCCGCCGTGACCGTGAAGCACCACAACGAGCGGAAGCCCGCTCCTTACCGTGTCCGGCGGCGCGTGCAGAAGAAAATTTCTTGTCTCCCCGTCAACCTTTATTGTTCTTTCGGTTGTCTGAGCATGAGAGCAGCGGATAAAAAGAAAAAGAAGGACAAACAGAACCGTTATTTTTCCCATATTTTATAAACCCGTTATTTAAAATTTTTGTTGTATAGTTGTTCCCGGAATTTACGAAGGTTATTTGTAAATTTCCATTTATTGAAACATGAAGAAACAATAAAATATATGAGCAGGAAACTAAAGGAAAAAGCCGAAGAACTCGGAATAAACAAAACGCAGAAACATATTTTTATCTGCGCCGGAGCCGACGAAGGAAAATGCGTGAATAAAGACGAGGGACAGAAGTCGTGGAAGTATATAAAAAAACGACTCGCGGAGCTTGACCTCGCAGGCAAAGGCGGAATACAAAGAACAAAGGCAGACTGTTTCAGAATCTGCGCGAAAGGGCCTCTTGCTGTTGTTTATCCCGATGGCGTCTGGTATCATTCATGCACACCGAAAGTTCTTGATAGAATAATCGATGAACATATTGTTAACGGCAAACCTGTCGATGAATTCAGGATTTTCTGATTTGTTCAGACAGAAAACTTCACGTTCAATATTTAAGTAAAAACGGAGTCTATATTGAATATCAGGCGTTTGCTTTCAAAAATCAGTTACATTGATTTAAATAAAATTAATTATTAATTTTATCATGTAGTTAAGATTAAAACGGAATAAAATCCGGAATTCCCCGGGACTTTAGTCCTATTAAAAATCTCATCCATTTGCGGAATTTCTAATTTGATTTTCAGGAACACAAAATTTTTAAACCAAATCGCGCATGTATTTGTCTAATGTTTACATATCGCGATTTCACAGTGAATTTCGTTAATTTAAAAACGCAAACATGCATCTCAAACTTTACAGGGTATTGATTGCTGCATTATTATTAATGTCAGTCTCGGTTTTAAGCGCGCAAACTATTCAATATCTTTCTCCAGTGCCGGGTTCATTACTTAATAACCGGCAAACATCCATAATAATCGGCTTCAAAAATACTCTTTCGATGAAATATTTTAATACCGCCGGTATAACGGTGACGGGTTCTTCCAGCGGTTTGCACACCGGAAGAATAATCCCGGTCGAAGGTTACACAAAACTGATTTTCAAACCTGACTCCCCGTTCGGTTACAACGAAAGCGTTCTTGTCACCGGACTTAACGGACTGTTGAATTTTTCATTCCAGACAGCACCGTACAGACCCGAAATTATTCACAACGAAGAAGACAACCTGATAAACATTCTGAAACAGGGCAAAGTATTTCTCGGACCGAGACAGGGAGACGATCTGCCTCAGTTCACAATAAATCAGTATGGACCGACAGCGGAAGGGTATCTTTTTCTAAGCAATTTTTCGGGCAACATAACTCACGATTCGTATCTGATGGCGCTAAATAACAACGGTACGCCGTTTTTCTCAAGACTTCTAACGGCAAGAGCCTATGATTTCAAGAGACAGTCGAACAATATGTACACATATTACGAGGAAATGTGCCACTTCTTCCTTGGGCTTGACGCCAATTTCAACGTTGTCGACAGTTTTTACTGCGGAAACGGATACACTACCGACGTCCACGAATTGCAACTTACGGATGACGGCGGCGCGTGGCTTCTGAGTTACGACGTGCAGAATATAAACATGAGCGAGATTGTTTCGGGCGGAGCAACGAACTGCATGGTCACGGGCCTTATCGTACAGAAAATCGACGCGGATAAGAATGTTGTTTTCCAGTGGAGAAGCTGGGACCACTTTGCCATTACAGACGCGACGCACGAAGACCTTCTTGCAGCGTCTATCGACTATGTCCACGGAAACGCGATAGAGCCGATGCCCGATAACAGTATTTTATTATCGAGCAGGCATCTCGACGAAATAACTAAAATAAACACGAATACAGGGGATATTATCTGGAGACTCGGCGGGAAGAACAATATGTTCACATTTGAAAACGATACTATAAAATTTTCTCACCAGCATTGTATAAGGTATATAGGGAACGACCATTATATGATGTTCGACAACGGAAATTATCATACGCCTTCGTTCTCAAGAGCGGTTGAATATAAAATTAACGATAACGACATGACCGCCACTCTTGTATGGCAGTACAGGAACAATCCCGACATAAACGCGTTTGCCATGGGCAGTGTCCAGAGACTTTCAAACGGCAATACACTGATAGGCTGGGGCTCGGCCTCTACGGCTGTTTCCGAGGTAAGCCCTGAAGGTGAACTTCTTTATGAGTTATCGCTTCCCGCGGGTATGATGTCCTACAGGGCTTTCAGGTTCGACCTTCAGCCGGTAACGGGAACCGGTCAGAACGGAACACCCGTCAGTTTTGCACTGAATCAGAACTATCCGAATCCTTTCAATCCGGTAACTTCCATAAGTTTCAGTCTCCCGGAAGCCGCGTTTGTGAACCTCAGCGTTTATGATATAACGGGAAAAAAAGTAAGCGAGGTTCTGAATAAGCGTCTGATGGCAGGACAGCACTCTGAGGTGTGGAACGGCGCCGGTTTTTCCAGCGGTGTTTATTTCTACGTGCTTACAACGGATAAATTCAGAAGCGCGAAGAAGATGATATTAGTAAAATAGTTTTTCCATTGTTCGTTTCAAGGATTAAGCACGGGCTTATAAAGCCGTGCTTTTTGTATTTTAAGCACTCAATCCTCAATTGAATGATTTTCCGATTTTGCATAAATTCAAGTAATGGATAATTATGTTTGCGCGATAGGCGGTATAAACTCCGACATAAAGGGCATATCCGCCGGACTTACCGAAGATTCACATCCGGGCAGAATAATAATCACGGAAGGCGGCGTCGCGAGAAACGTTTCCGAAAATTTGGCGCGTCTCGGCATCCCTGTGTGCTTATTCGGCTGCACAGGAAATGACGAATTCGGAAAATCCGTTCTTACTTCAACCTCTGCGGCAGGCGTAATAACGGAAAAAGTTTTGGTCTCCGGCGGCGTAAGGACGGGAATTTACCTTTGCGTTTCGGATTCGAAGGGCAGGCTTAATTATGCCGTCAACGATATGAACGAAGCGCTCGCGCGCGTAAACGAAGAATATCTTTCGACACATATAGGGTTTATAAAAAAAAGCCGCATGATTTTTGCCGACGCGAACCTAAGTTCAGAAGCGCTTGAATTTATTCTGAACGCGGCAAATGAAAGCGGTGTTCCGGTTTTTATCGATACTGTCTCAGCGGTAAAATCCGAAAAACTGAAATCACTTAAGGGGAGTGTTGACTATCTCTCCGTGAATTCACAGGAGTTTGAAGCGCTGCTCGGTTCCGCTATTGACAGGATTGAAAACTCAAAAAACCGTAAATTTAAGAATATAATTCTGCGCAAAGGAGCCGATGGAGCATTGCTTGTAAGCGGCAGTAAAATTTTCAGAGCGGAGGCAGGACACGTTGAAGTCATGGAGCCAAACGGCGCCGGCGACGCCTTCAACGCGGGATTTATCTTCGCTCTTATATCGGGCAAAGGTGAAGAAACGGCGCTTGAGTACGGAATTGCCGCCGCGCGTTTCGCTCTTGAATCGGAAACTTCCGCAGGCAGGGAACTGAGTGCGGAAAAGCTCGAAATAAAATTTAGAGAGACAAAAAAAAGATAATATGGCTCTGAAAGATTACCTGAAAATATCGGAAGAGGTCTGTACAGCGCTTAACGAAGGCAAGCCGGTGGTGGCGCTTGAATCGACTATTATTTCTCACGGCATGCCATATCCGCGGAACCTCGATACAGCCTTCCTGCTTGAAGATACCGTCAGAAAAAATAACGCCGTGCCTGCAACAATCGCGCTGATAAACGGTATAATAAAAGTCGGGCTCGATAAATCAGACATCGAGTACCTTGCGTCTTCGAAAAATGTTCTGAAAGCGTCGAGAAGGGATTTACCGGTTGTCGTATCAAAGAAACTCAGCGCGGCCACAACCGTGTCCGCGACGATGATTTGCGCGAGCCTCGCATCGCTGAAAATATTCGCGACAGGCGGCATAGGCGGAGTTCACAGAGGAGCGTCGAAAACATACGACGTTTCGACAGACCTGACAGAACTTTCAAAAACGAATATCGCCGTCGTTTCTGCCGGTGTAAAATCAATACTCGATATAGGTCTGACGCTTGAATACCTTGAAACTCTGGGAGTTCCGGTCATCGGCTACCGAACAGATGAATTTCCAGCTTTCTTTACTCGCGAGTCAGGATTCAGAGTGAATTACAGAATCGATTCTACGGCAGAAATAGCGGATGTGATAAATACAAAATGGGAAATGGGGCTGAACGGCGGTATTCTGATTGCAAATCCTGTTCCCGAAGAAAGTTCTATGGACAGCAAAGAAATACAGACCGCTATAAACTCCGCACTGAAAAACGCTGACGAGAAAGGCATTAAAGGAAAGGAGATAACTCCGTTCCTGCTCTCTGCGATAAACGATTTAACGGAAGGCAAGAGTCTTGAATCAAACATAAAACTTGTAACAAACAACGCGAAACTCGCGTCTGAAATAGCGCAAAAACTATAAACCAATTATATTTAGTATGAAAAAATTATCAGTTTTAATTATCATCATTTCGTTTTTCCTGACAGGATATCTTTTACCGCAGGAACTGACAACATTGAAATTAAACCCCACTTCAAGCGTAAAGGACCAGGGCATGAGCGGGACGTGCTGGTGTTTCTCAGTCGTATCGCTTCTTGAATCCGAAATGCTTAAGAGAGGACTCGAAAACGTCGACCTTTCCGAGATGTACATCGTACGTAACATTTACATGGAAAAAGCAAAGAACTACATCCTGAGACAGGGATTTACAAGGTTTTCGGAAGGCGCGTTCGGTCACGATGTATTTCCGGCAGCCGCTAAATACGGACTCGTGCCGTTAAGCGTTTATCCCGATTCAAAAAACGGAAGAATAAATCATCAGGGATTCGACATAAAACTTAAAGCGTTCCTTGACAGCGTTATCACAAAAATGCCCATAGGACCGGGCTGGGAAGAAAATTACAACAAGATGCTCGACGCAAAATTCGGGCCTGTTCCAGAAACTTTCACATACGAAGGCAAGGAATACACTCCGCAGAGTTTTGCGAAGGAAGTCGTGCAGTTTAACGAAGAAGATTATATAGGACTTACATCTTTCACGCATCATCCCTTTTACAAGTCATTCAACGTTGAAGTCCCGGACAATTATTCGGGAGGGCTTTTTTACAATTTCCCGGTTGACGAACTTATAGACGCTGCTGAATGGGCAGTCATGAACGACTACACAGTAGGATGGGACGCGGATGTATCGAACAGTTATTTCAACCAGAGAGACGGATGGGCAATGATGCCGAAAGAAAAAGCCGCGCAGTTCACTGAAATTAATCCCGACGCGGAAGAAATTCCTTATACACAGCAGTCAAGACAGGATTTGTTCGAAAACCTTACAACGCAGGATGACCACCTTATGCACCTTGTCGGACTTAAGCAGACCGCGAACGGCAAGAAATTTTTCTTCGTTAAGAATTCATGGGGCCCGATGGGACCGTTCAAAGGATTCATTAACGTGTCCGAAACATACTTCGGCGTAAATACAATAACTCTCGTACTTCCGCTTAACGCGCTTAAACCCGAACTCAGAGCGAAGATTGGAAGATAAAGTATAAAACAAATTCCCCGCCTTTAACAGGGCGGGGAGTTTTTAAGAAATGATTTTTATTTTTATGGGGAATAAAAAACTTTTACTCGCATCCGCGTTATTGTCTCTTGCCGCCGCTTCCTTATTCTTTTTCGGAAGTCTGCATTCCAATGAACAAAAATCACCGAAACTTGTAATAGGCATAGTTATCGACCAGATGGCTTATGACTACATACCGAGATACTGGAACAAGTATTCCGAGAACGGTTTTAAGAAACTTGTCAACGAAGGCTTCTTCTGCAAAAACGCGAATTACATGCACTTCCCCACTTATACCGCGGTCGGACATACGTGCATTTACACGGGCTCTGTGCCATCAATCAACGGCATCTGCGCAAACGACTGGGTTGACAGCGGAAAGACGTTCTACAGATACTGCGCAGACGATACCAACTATCATGCCGTCGGATGCGATTCGAAAGAGGACAGAATGGCTCCGACTTCCCTGCTTGTGAATACCATAACGGATGAACTCAGAATTTCAAGCGGTATGAATTCAAAAGTTATAGGCATTGCATTAAAAGACAGAGGCGGAATTTTCCCCGCCGGACATAAGGCAAACGCTTCTTACTGGTATGAGGCAAAATCGAAGAACTGGATAACAAGTTCTTACTACATGAATTCGCTTCCTGAATGGGTAAATAATTTCAACAAAAAAGATTTGCCCGATAAATACCTGAACACTGTCTGGAATACGCTGCTGCCGATAAACGAATATACCGAAAGCCTTCCTGACGACAACAACTTCGAGGAGAAATTCAAAGGCGAGAAAAGGCCTGTGTTTCCGCATGACATTCCCGCGCTGAAAGAAAAGAACCCGAACATTCTTCGTTATTCCCCATTCGGGAACACTCTGACAAGGGAATTCGCCGAGGAAACAATAAAAAGTGAGAAACTCGGTATGAACGGTTATACGGATTTCCTTTGCGTCAGTTTTTCATCGACAGATTATGTAGGGCATAAATTCGGACCGAATTCAATCGAAGCGGAAGATACTTATTTAAGAATGGACCTTGAACTCGCCGACCTTCTCAAATACGCCGAAGAAACGCTCGGCAGAGAGAATGTACTTGTATTCCTCACGGCCGACCACGGTATCTGCAGCAATCCCGAATACCTTAAGACACAGGGCGTAGACGCAGGCACTTTTTATCATAAAGTTGTGCTCGATTCCGTAAACGCTTTTCTTTTCCGGGAATACGGAAAAGACAGCCTCGCGATGTATTTTCTGAATCAACAGGTTTTTCTGAACCGCGGAAGAGTAGTTTCGTCTGGCCTGCCGCTCGACGGAGTGATAAACAAAACAGCGGATTATATTAAACAGAACGTACCCGGCGCGGAGGACGTATTCACGGCCGCGCAGATTAAATACGGGATGACACAAAGCGAATACGGGAGTTTTTTCTTAAACGGATTCTATGAATCAAGATGCGGTGACGTGTTCGTTAACTTCAGGAAATTCTGGATAGAAGACCGCACAAAAGGCGCCGAGCACGGCAGCCCTTATGAATACGATACCCATGTTCCGCTTATCTGGTACGGCTGGAAAATCAAAAAGGGAGAATTAAACACTCCTGTAAAGATGGTCGATGTTACTCCGACACTCGCGGCGCTACTCGGAATAAATCCGCCCGAAGGATGCATCGGAAAACCCATAAAAGAAATTACGGATTTTTTGAAATAATTGCTCTTTTTTACTCTTGTAAATACACTGAAATACAGCATTATAACTGTTATCTTGCATAAATTAATTTAAAATTTTTCGCATTATGAAAGGTATTATCCTTGCCGGAGGCTCGGGAACGAGAATGTACCCGATTTCAAGAATTTACAGTAAACAGCTGACGCTTATATATGACAAACCGCTTATCTATTATCCGCTATCGATACTGATGCTCGGCGGAATAAAAGAAGTGCTGATAATTTCGAACGACGAAACTATTCCGTTGTATAAAAAACTTTTCGGCAACGGAAGCCATATCGGCATGAGCATCAACTATGCCGTTCAGCCCGCGCCGAACGGCATCGCGGAGTCTTTCATAATCGGCGACAAGTTTATCGGAAACGACAGCGTAACGCTAATACTCGGCGATAATATCTTCTACGGCAAACTCGACTTTCTTTACAACGCCGTTAAAAACAATGAAGGCGCAACGGTCTTCGGCTACAGGGTTACTGACCCTGAAAGATACGGCATAGTTGAATTCGACTCGAAAGGAAACGCGATTTCCATAGAAGAAAAACCGAAACAGCCTAAATCGAATTTCGCGGTTCCCGGTCTTTATGTTTATAACAACGACGTTGTCGAAATATCGAAGAACCTGAAACCCTCTCCGAGAGGCGAACTCGAAATTACTGACGTTAACGTCGAATACCTGAAGAGGAAAAAACTCAAGGTAGAGAAAATCGGGCGCGGCGTCGCCTGGCTCGATACGGGAACGCCCGTGTCGCTTCTTCAGGCTTCGAACTTCTTTGGAGTAATCGAGGACAGGCAGGGGCTGAAGGTAGCATGTATCGAAGAAATCGCTTATCATAACGGATTCATAGATTTCAAACAACTTACAAAAGTGGTAGAAGAGATGCCGAAATCCGATTACAGGAATTATCTCGAAAGGATTGTGAAGGAACAATGAAAGTTGAAGAAACAAAACTGAACGGCGTCCTGATTATAACCCCAGATGTCTTCGGAGATGACCGCGGCTACTTTTTTGAATCGTACAGCGAAAGAAAATTTCTCGAGAACGGACTTTTTCTCGATTTCGTTCAGGACAACGTTTCATATTCGAGGAACGGAACAATCAGAGGGCTTCATTATCAGGTAGGCGAATTCGCGCAGGGCAAACTCTGCCAGGTGCTTTCCGGAAGAGTTATAGATGTAGCCGTCGATATAAGATTTGGTTCGCCGACATTCGGAGAACACGTCGCGGTTGAACTCTCCGGCGAAAACCACAGACAGATATGGATACCGCCGGGATTCGCTCACGGATTTTCCGTTCTATCCGATACCGCCTTGTTCTCTTACAAGTGCACGGCATATTACTCGAAACGCGACGAAAGGGCTATATTATACAACGACCCGGAACTGAGAATAGACTGGAAAGTCAACGCTTCCGCAGTTTCCGAAAAAGACCTTCAGGGAAAAGCGTTTAAGGATATCGGAAAAGATTTTCTTTATTCGGAATAAAAAAATACGGATATAAAATTTCGCGCAGATGCTTTATAAAATTTTAAGATTGTTTCTTTTCAGGTTCAGCCCCGAACTCATTCATAATATTATATTCACTTTTCTCCCGTGGTTTAAATTCCTTTTTCCGCTTCTCAGGCCTTTTTATAAATTTAACGAGTACACGAACAGTTTCACTGTGAACGGATTGAGGTTCAGGAACAGATTGGGAATCGCGGCAGGTCTCGACAAGGACGGACAGCTCATTGAATTCTGGGATACGGCGGGATTCTCGCATATTGAAGTCGGAACGGTAACGCCTCTCGCTCAGCCGGGCAATCCGAAGCCGCGGCTCTTCAGGCTGGTGAAAGACAAAGGCATTATAAACAGAATGGGCTTCAACAACAAAGGCGCTGAAAAACTACGGAAGAAAATTCTTAAAGCGAAAAAAAGAACACGTAACGATTTTGTAATAGGAGTAAACATCGGAAAAAACAAGGAAACTCCGCTCGAAAAAGCCCACGAGGATTACATGAAGTGCCTCGAAGTGCTGTATGATGCCGGTGATTACTTCGCGATTAACATTTCATCTCCCAATACGCCGGGCCTGCGCGAACTGCAGGGAGACAAGTACATAAGGGATCTGCTTTTTGAAATCGTAATGAAGAAAAACGAAATCGTTAAGACAAAATCCCTGCCCGATAAAAACATTTTTCTTAAAATCGCACCCGACCTTACGGATGAAGAACTGAAATCGGTTTACGATGCTGCGCTCAGTTACGGCATTAACGGCATCATAGCAACCAATACGACTATAACCAGAAAGAACCTAAGAACAAAAATTGAACAGGAAGGCGGATTAAGCGGAAAACCGCTGAAAGAAATGTCCGATACAATTCTGAAAAAACTCAACGAATTAAACCGTGGAAACAGTGATTTTGTTCTGATAGGAGCGGGCGGGGTTTTCAATTCCGGCGGATATAAGGATAAAATGGCGTTAGGCGCAGAACTTGTTCAGGTTTACACAGGGCTTATTTACGAAGGTTTCGGAATCGCAAAGAAAATTTTAAAATGACAATTACACCGGCTACATTCACTCTCATATTCGCGAATATCGCCATAACGATGTGGACCTGGTATTCAAAATACAACTACTTCGACAGGTTTGCTGAATGGCCGTACCAGATAGTGCACGAAAAGAAATTTTATCAGGCGGTGACATCCGCGTTTCTTCATGCGGACTGGATGCATCTTCTTTTTAACATGTTCACTTTCTTTTCATTCGGCACGGCACTCGAGAGACTCTTTGTTGCAAATTTCGGAAGGACGGAAGGTTCGCTATATTTATTCCTGATTTACTTTATAAGTCTTTTTTCAGGTTCAGTTCTTACCGTAATATTGAACTTCAGGAATCCGTCGTATGTAGCGGTCGGCGCTTCGGGAGCGGTTTCAGGAATAGTCTTTTCCTATATTTTATTTTTTCCTACAAGCACGGTCGGCGTATTCTTTATCCCGATGCCGGCTTTTCTGTTCGCGTTCCTTTACATGGGAGTTTCGATTTACGGTATGAAGAGCAAGTTCGGTAATATTGGCCATGAGGCGCATCTCGGAGGTGCTATCGGAGGCGTGATATCGACTTTTATTCTGATAGAAGGCTCTTTCAGATATTTCCTCTCGCACTTCTCTTAATTATACCCGCGCCTGATTACAAACCGCTCGACTACTGCGAAAACCGATATCGCGATGCCCGCAATTAATATGTAAACGAAGACGTCACCAGTCGGGGAAAGGCCGAACAAACTCATGAATTTATATCCGAAACTGTTTATGCCGTCCTTTAGGTATGAAAAAGCGCCTGCACCTGATTCATCGCCGCTTCCGCTTCCGATAAGCCATGCGAGTATTACGCCCGAAACGAGAATTATTGACGCAGCCACCGCGACAACAACGTTCATCAGTTTGAATGTTTTCTTGTCTTGTTTTTCGAACTCCTTCATCATCGTTATCTCGCGCATGAGTTTGTCCGAAAACCCCGCGCCCGTTTTTTCCCTGAGCGAAACGCTCATGCCGGTATCAATAAGTTCTTCTATTTTATTAAAATCATTCATTAATGCTAAACTTTTAAGTATTCCATTAATTCTTCTTTTCTGAATTCCCTGAACAATATTTCCTTGAGTTTTTCCTTCGCTCTGAATATCCTGTTCTTGACCGTGCCCAGCGGCAGTTTAAGTATGCCGGATATTTCATCGTGCGATAGTTCATTCACAAAGAACATGTTCAGAATCACCGAATACTGCTGCGGAATAGAATTAATATATCCCCTTATAATTCTTTGAATTTCCGCGGCTTCAAGAGTCCGTTCCGCCGAAAGCGAATCGGCATCGTAAGCGGTCCTGTCAATCATCGGTTCAAAATTCCTCGTAAGTTCGTCGCCGTCGCTGTAATTCGCCTCATGCACTTCTATCGATGAAACGTTGAATACCCTTGAATAATATTTCCTGTAATAATCGACCGCCGTGTTGTAAACAATCGTGTAAAAATATGTCGAGAACTTGGCCCTTGACTCGTAATTCCCGGAAGTCACCGCCCTGAAAAGTCTAAGAAACGACTCCTGAAGCGCGTCCTCCGCTTCCTCCCTGTTCTTCAGGATTTTGACGGCAAGGGAATACGCTCTGTCCTTGTATGTGTCAACGACTTCCCTGAACAGGTCGGTTTCCCCCTTCTTAATCCTTTCGAGTATTTCGGGATTTACTTCCGTCAAGACTTATTTTCTTTCTATATTTATAGAACCGTTTACAGTCTGAAGTTTTACTTCAATGTCGGTATTTCCGAGCTTTCCTTTGAATTCACGCTTGCTTTCGTCGGATTCGTTAAAATTTACGTTCTTTTTGTGAACTTTTCCATTCACGGTTTCAGTCTTGAAATTGCCGCTGAACTTATCTCCGATGGCCAGAGTAATACTGCCGTTTGTAGTTTCGAAATTAATTCCTTTCGTGGAATCAATCTTCGCGCTGATGCTGCCGTTAGTCAGTTCAAGTGTAAGTTTTCCGTAAACGTTATCGAGTTTTATGTTTCCGTTCGTCAGGTCGGCGTTCACATCATTGTTAAGGTCTTCGAGGCGTATCTTTCCGTTTGTTGACGAAAGTTTAAGGTCCATTCCCTCGGGAAGCGATATTTCGTAGTTAACGCTGCTTCCTCTTCTAAAAGAGAAACTGATAAACTCGTGCGTCTCCTTATTGACGATATCCCTCACTCTTAATTCATCACCGGTCGAATCGATGTCAACCAGCACCCCCTTAAGCGGCTCATTGAGTTCTTTCTTCGAAACGTACTTAGTTATTTCCGCCCTTATGTGTACAAGACTGTCGGTGCTGTTCTTTCTTATATACACATTTCCGTTCGGGTTATCTATCGAGAACTTTTTAAAATTCTTTGCCGAGATACTATACTCCTTCACTTCAGTTTTCTCGTACCTCTTCTTGAAAAGAGTGCATCCCTGAAAACCGATAGCGGATATTCCGAAGAATACAAGCAGAGCCGAAATAAGAAATGTTCTTGAGAAATTAGTCGTTTTCATTTTCATCTGCTTTTAATTTTTTGGAATGTTCAGGTTCTGTGATTCGTTTACGTTATTCCTGCCTCTCGCGAGAAAATAATAGATGATGAAACCCAGACCGAGAAACAGCACAACCGTTCCGAACGAAATTCCGTCGTTGAATTCATAAACCTGTTCGAGAACGTTCGCCGTGAAAATTCCTATACCGAGGAAAAGAAGAATTATTCCCCATTTAAGCGCGCCGAGCGAGCCGCGGGGTCTTTTTTCCACCGCCGTAAAATATTTTCTTGCCTCTTCCGGAGAAATTCCTTTTTCAATCAGGCGCATTCTTTCACGATGCTTCGTGTAAATCGCCCAGAAGATTATCAAAGCAGGAAATCCAAATGTGAAGACGATTGCGAAAATCGGCACTATCGTCTCTCTGAAATCATAAGCTGTCATGATTATTTCCTTTCGTTTTTTTCTTATTGAGACGAGTACGAATACGAAAAGGTTGCATATAAAAAGCGGCAAATGGATGAAATAACAGTGTTTTTGCAACGTTTAATCGTTGTTACAAAACAAAAAAGGGTTATTCCGGAGAATAACCCTTATTATTATACATTTTCCTTTTTTTCTTAATCGCCGTTCAGAATCGGAATCTTGACATTCTTGATTATATCTTCTTCCGTAATCACCGGCTGTTTTTTCTTCTTTGACTTTCTTAAGTAGGCGTTCTTGTCAGTACCTTTCTTGTCGTCCTGCGCTTCGGGATACTCATACACATTGTACTTGTAATTCCTGAGAATGATTTTTTCGTCATCTCTTGAAATCACATAATTCGGAAGCATCGGAATTTTTCCGCCGCCGCCGGGCGCGTCGATTACGAACTGCGGTACAGCAAGTCCTGAAATGTGCCCGCGCAGTTTGTCCATTATGTCGAGTCCTACGTTGAGCGGAGTCCTGAAGTGGTTCGCACCCTTCGTAAGGTCGGCCTGATATATGTAATACGGCCTTACCCTCATCGCGAGAAGACCCTTAAGAAGCTGCCTCATCGTTTCGGGATTGTCGTTGACGCCTTTCATCAGCACGGACTGGTTTCCGACGGGACAGCCCGCGTCGACGAGCATGCCGCATGCTTTCTTGCTTTCTTCCGTTATTTCCCACGGATGATTGAAATGAGTGTTGATGTATATCGGATGATATTTTTTGAGCATGTTTACAAGTTTCGGAGTGATTCTCTGCGGAAGTACGCAGGGCATCTTCGTTCCGAGCCTTATTACCTGAATGTGACTTATCTCTCTCAGCCTTATAAGAATCTTTTCCAGCATGGCGTCTGTCAGCATGAGCGGGTCGCCGCCCGAAAGAATAACGTCGCTGATTTCAGTGTGCTGTTCAAGATACTTGAAAGCGGATTCGAGTGTGTTCATTGAGATTTTGTGTGAATCTCCTACTTTTCTCTTGCGCGTGCAAAAACGGCAGTAGAGGCCGCACTGTGAGGTGACAAGGAATAATGCCCTGTCGGGATAACGGTGGGTAATGTTAGGAACGGGACTCATGTCATCTTCATTCAAAGGATCTTCGGGAGCGTCGATGTCCTCGAGTTCAACCTCGTCGGGCACACACTGCCTCCAGATAGGATCGTTCGGCTCCCTTATCAAAGAGAGATAGTAAGGATTTATGCGGGCCTGGAAGAATTTATCCAGTTTAGCCGCGACCTCGCGTTTTATGCCGAACTTTTCGACAAGCTGGTCAACTGAATGAACGCTGTCGCGAATCATTTGTTGCCATAGTTCCATAAAGTTTTCCTTATTTTTGTTTTTAAATAATTTTCAAACTCTTAATGAAGGTACTTGCCGTAAACGACAAGCGAGTCCCCTTCTTTGTAGAAATCTTTTATCTCTACTATTTTATCGTAAAGGTTCTTTTCGTAGAACCTTCTCTCTTTTTCGTAAGACGGTTTTCCGCTTGTCTCTATAAGCACAAGTCTGCCGTTTTTGTTTCTAAGATGACCTTCGATGTACGCTATCAGTTTGCTTCCGATTCCCTTCGATTGAACGTTCGGGTTCACCGCTATCCAGTAAAGGTCGTAAGTGCCCTCCGTAAGCGGCCTCGGACCGATGCATACATAACCGTTAATCATTTCCTCTTCATCTACAAATATTTCATAATCCTTCTGATTCGGGTCGCTTATGTAAAGGTCAATCAATTCCATCGCTATCTTTATCTCGTCCCCGTTGAAGTTGTTCGTATCGACGAGAATCTTCTCGATTAAATTTCTGTCCTTATTTTCGAGATTTCTTATCATGCTTTTACGTTAGCGAAAATTCTCTGCCATCTTTCCCAGGCAAACTCAATTATTTTTGAAATCAGAAAATCGTAACTCCATCCGTATGCCTTTCCGCTTCTCGTGAATCCCGTGTCTTCGTCAACATCCGAAGATATATCCGGATTCGGGTTGAGTTCAAGCACGTAAGGAATTCCGTCCTTGACCCGGAAATCAACCCGCGCGTAATCAGACGCGCCTACTAAACTATAGACAGTTCTCGCGGTCTTTTGTATTAATGTCTCGAGTTCGGGTGAAAGATTCTGCGCTGGGCATACCGCCTTCGTTCCCTTGAACTCTACTGTCTTGTACATCCACTTGCTGTTGTAACTTACAATCTTCGGATAGTCCGAAGGAAGAAGCGAAAAATCTATTTCGGAAATCGGAAATACTATCAGGTCGTTAATGTCGTTTACAACATTGCCAACTACGCTCACGTTTATTTCCCTGCCGTCGATGTACTGCTCGACAAGCGCCGGTTGTTTGTGTTCGTCGAGTATGTATTCTATTCTCTTTTTAAGTTTTTCCTCGTCGTAAACTATCGAATCGTTTTCAATTCCGATGCTCGCGTCTTCGCGCGAAGGTTTAACTATAAGCGGATATTTTCCTTTCAGCCTGTGATAGCCCTCTTCGTCCATCTTCGAGGGATTCGTGCAGATGAAGTGTCCCGCAGTCGGAATGTCGTAGTAGTTCAGAATCTCCTTCACTCTTGCCTTGTTCAGCGCCAGACCGAGTGTCAGCGCGCGCGAACCGGTGTAGGGTATCTTCAGCATTTCGTAAAGAGAAGCAATGTTCATTTCCTGCACAGGGTCGCCGTCGAGAGATTCGCAAAGGTTGAAAATTATATCGGGTCTGTTGTCGCGGAGTTCTTCAATGAGTTTGTAAAGGTCCAGCGCTACGGGGACAATCTTCGTTTCGTGATTGCTCGTTCCGAGAGCGCGTTGAACGGATTTCATTTCGTCGAGTACGCCGTATTCGCTCATGTCGATAGCGGCTTCGACCTTATCGATGTCAGTAACTCCGTCGTCCCAGATTTTATCTTTCGTATACTGTAACGGGTCGTTGTATAAAATGCTTACTTTCATTTAATAATATTTATATGTATGCGATTCTGTTTTTTATTCCGATATTCTTTTTACGGCTTCATTAAGCACGGCATTAATCATGGCGCTGTAATCCATACCCGCGGCGCGCGACGCCTTCGGATAACACGAGTTATCCGCGGGGTCGGGAAGAATTCCAGGCAGCGGGTTAATTTCGATTACGTTCGGCACGTTATTCCCGTCGAGTCTTATGTCAATCCTCGCCCAGTCGCGTATGCGCAGGGCTTTGTAGGTGTCTTTGCAGACTTCCTCGATTCGGGAATATATTTTCTTGTCTATATCCGCGGGACATTTGAAAATGTCCAGTTGGTTTTCCCTCGTATCGAAAAACCATTTCACTTCGTAGGAATAAATCTTATTGAAACCTTCCGGAACCGAATCAAGGTTTATTTCTACGACGGGAAGTACGCGGACGTTATCGCCGTTGCCAAGCATGGCAACCGTAAACTCTTTACCCGGCACGAAATCCTCCACGAGCGCGGGCTGACCGTAGCACGATTTAATTCTTTCAATCTCGCTGTTAAGTTCTTCCGTGCTGTTTGCGACAGAAGAATTGTATATACCCTTTGATGACCCTTCGTGCAGCGGTTTTACAAATTTCGGAAAATTCAAAGCAGAACCGTTCTTTACCGGCCGGTCTGTTATGAAGAATTTTGAATTAGGAATATTGTAGTAGGATAAAATCTCTTTGCATCTTGATTTGTCATGGCAGATTCCTATCGTTATCGAATCGCTTCCCGTGAAAGGTATGTTAAGCATTTCGAGCATTGATGGTATCTGCGATTCTCTTGAAGCCCCGTTAAATCCCTCGGCGACATTAAACACAAAATCGGGTCTTAAATCTTTAAGTCTGCGGTACGCGTTTTCATCGGCTTCAACAAGTTCAACATCGTGATTTCCCGCTTCCAGAGCGGATTTCACGGCGCCGATGGTTTCCATTGAGTCCCATTCGGCATACGTGTCGTCAATACGCTCTGGATAGTTATCTACGAGATCGCGGTTGATGTATTTTGCCGCGTTCTCGGACACTTTTCCCTGCGGATTTTCTCCGTCGTCGTGTTTTACATTATATGTTAACGCAAGTTTCAAGAAAAACTGAATTTTCTTTAATTAATTTCACGAAATATAACATTATAACTTTAATTGTCAACAAGTTTTCAGTTTAAAAACAAATTTTTTCAATTTTGTTTTTGAAGCGGAATCGGCAGGTCTCTTTATTGATGTCAAGTGTTTTGTAGTATCAGATGATTTGTGGTGTCAGGTATTCACCTGACACGCAGGCCGAAAGCCTGCAATATAGGAATGGTCATTGCGGTCAGGCATTCGCCTGACCGCGCGCCAGGTAAATACCTGACGCCACTAAAAAATATTCTCTTACAGTCTACTTCTTCCCGAACTTGTTCATCAGATTCTTCAACTTAGTATCAAGGTCTTCTTTGGCCGGTTTCTTTTCTTTCTTCACGTTAACCTTTACTTTGTCTTCCATTCTCATCGAAAGCGATATTCTTTTTCGCGGAACGTCGACCTCAACAACCCTTACTGTTACTTTCTGCGCTACCTTCAGAACATCCGCAGGATTCTTAATGAATCCATCCGCTATCTCGCTTATGTGAACCAGCCCGTCCTGATGTACGCCGATATCGACAAACGCTCCGAAGTTCGTGATGTTTGTCACTATACCCGGCAGTTTCATTCCGGGCGCGAGGTCGTCTATCTTGTCTATTCCTTTCGCGAATTCGAACGCTTCGAATTTTTCTCGCGGGTCTCTTCCCGGCTTCTTCAGTTCGCTTCGTATATCTTCAAGCGTCGGCAATCCTATTTTATCGTCAACATATTTTTCTATTTTGACTTTATCCTGATAAAGCGGGTTAATCATTAAATCGGATACTGAACATCCAACATCTTCCGCCATTCTTTCTACAACGTGATAACTTTCAGGGTGAACGGCGCTCGCGTCAAGCGGATTTTTTCCGTTCCTGATTCTCAAAAATCCCGCCGCCTGCTCGAACGCCTTTCCGCCGAGACGCGGTATTTTCTTCAACTCATCTCTCGACGAAAACGGTCCGTTGCTGTCCCTGTATGCGACGATTGCGGACGCGAGTTTCGGACCGAGCCCTGAAACGTACGTCAGCAGCTGCTTTGAGGCCGTGTTGACTTCAACGCCTACTTTGTTTACGCAACTAACGACAACATCGTCGAGTTTCTGTTTCAACTGCGTCTGGTTAACGTCGTGCTGGTACTGCCCGACGCCTATCGACTTCGGGTCAATTTTCACGAGTTCCGCGAGCGGGTCCATCAATCTTCTTCCGATAGAAACGCTTCCCCTAACTGTTACATCGTAATCAGGAAATTCTTCTCTCGCGACTTCTGATGCCGAATAAATCGAAGCGCCGCTTTCGTTAACCATTATAACAGGAGTTTTCTTTATCTTTTCGTCAGTCTGGCTTAAAAGAATTTTTTTCACGAACTCTTCAGTCTCTCTACCCGCCGTTCCGTTTCCGATGGCAATCACCTCGCTTCCGAATGCTTTCAGAAGTTCAAGCACCTTGCGCGCCGCCTCTGCCGCCTTGCCTTCACCCGTATGCGGATAAACTGTTTCGTTATGAAGAAGTTTTCCCTGCCTGTTCAGAACAACAACTTTGCAGCCAGTCCTGAAACCCGGGTCAAACGCCATTAGCGATTTTTCCCCGAGCGGAGCGGCCATCAGCAACTGATGCAGATTCTCCGCGAAAACCTTTATTGCTTCTTCATCCGCCTTGGCTTTTAACGCAGCGCGGTATTCCGATTCCATAGAGAGCGAAAGCAGACGCTTGTAACTGTCGGTAACCGCGAGTTTAACCTGCGCTCCCGCATCGTTATTGTTTTTCAGAAAATTCTTTTCGAGTATTTCAATCGCCTCGGGTTCGTCCGGCATTACGTCAACCTTCAGCATATCTTCCTTCTCGCCCCTGAACATCGCGAGTATCCTGTGCGACGGCGATTTCGAAGCCGGCTCCTTCCAGTCATAGTAATCTTTGTATTTTACGCCTTCATCATCCTTGCCTTTCGCGACCTTCGAATACATAACCGCCTTCGTATTGAACAACTCTCTCATCTTCTCGCGCGCAGTCTGGTCTTCCGAAACCCATTCCGCGATTATGTCGCGCGCACCCGCGAGCGCCTCTTCGTTCGACTTAACGCCTTTTTCTTCGTCAATGAATTTACCCGCCTCTGTCGCCAAATCGAAATCATTCTGTCCGAATATCACAAGAGCGAGCGGCTCCAGTCCTTTCTCCTTCGCGATTGTAGCGCGTGTGCGTTTCTTCGGCTTGTAAGGAAGATAAATGTCCTCGAGTACCGTCATCGTTTCGGCAGTGTCTATTTTTCCTTTGAGTTCTTCCGTAAGCAGGTCACGCTCCGCCAGAGATTTAAGTATGGCTTCGCGCCTCTTGTCGAGTTCTTCGAGTTGTATCAGCCTGTCGCGAATCGATGTGATTTCAACCTCGTCGAGGCTACCTGTAAGTTCTTTTCTGTATCTCGCTATGAAAGGCACGGTCGCGTCTTCCATCAGTAGTTTCGCAGTGTTTTCAACCTGATGTACTTTCAGTTTCAGTTCATCCGCTATGCGCGGAGCGTATTTCAAATCCATTACATTCCTTATTTTAAAATTACAAAGATAAAACCTCTTCCCAATTATTCCACGTAATTCTTTTGCCGTTGACAATTTTCCTGTTATAACTCTTGTCAAAAATTATGTGCTCCCACGCAGGCTTGCAGACGCCTGTGACTTCAGGCTTGTCGTCGATGAGTATATCGCCTCTTACGAGAGTCTTATCCCTCGAAAGAATCAGACGCATTGTCCAGTCGTGTCCGAGATGCTTTTCCACCCATTCGTATTTCTCGGCGACACAGTTCTTATACTGGCGCATCGGGCTTGTACAGATAAAAACTTCATGCCCTTTTTCTTTCATCTTCTTCACGCCTTTAATGCCTCCGGGAATTTCGGGAAGCGAAGAAACAAAGTTTTCTTCCGTGAACAGTTCAGTCATCGCGGGCAGAAGTTCCTCGGGATATTCATCGCGCATGTAGAATTCTTTTCTTTCTTCAAGCGGGATGTAAAATTTGTCAGGATGCCGTTTTCGCCATTCGGCAAGAAATCCGCCGTCAAAATCGGCAAGCACGTCGTCCATGTCAACAAGTATTATCATAGGAATAATTATTTTCTGCAATTTACAAACTACGCCCCGTTCTTTGTATTCATTTTCTACTCCACTTTTCTTTTGATAGCACACAGAAAGAACGGATGGAACAGATAAGAACGGATTATTTCTATTTTGATAGAAATAATTCGCTCTTTTTGAGTTCTATAAAAAAGAAGACGCAATGTATGCCGTGCTCCACGCGCTCTGAAAATTAAAGCCGCCTGTGATGCCGTCTATATCCAGCACTTCGCCGGCAAAGAAAAGATTTTTACAGACCTTGCTCTCCATCGTTCTGAAATCAACCTCCTTCAGATTAATTCCTCCCGCCGTCACGAATTCTTCCTTGTTCGTGTTCTTTCCGCTTATCTCAAACAAACTCCTGAACAACGCTTCTTTCAGTTTGATGACATCCGATTTCGAAACGTCCCTCCATTTCTTTTCCGTGCTGACTCCCGAACGGCTTACAAGCGTCTCCCACAACCGCGACGGTATTTCATTCGTATGAGTATTAACTATCTTTTTTTCTCCGTTTACTGTTTTGAACTCATCGACGATATTTGCGCTCTTCACAAAAGAAATTTCAAGATTGAATTTGTATTCCCTTTCCTTTAACTCTCTCGCCGCGAACGCCGACAGTTTCAGAATAGCAGGCCCGCTGAAACCGTTGTGAGTAATCAACAGGCTCCCTTCCGAAGAATACTTAACCCCCTTAATTTTCAGAACAGCATGGCTGGCGGAAATTCCCGAAAGACCTCTCAGCGAAGAATCCCTGCAAACAAAAGAGAATAAAGAAGGAACGGGCTCCTTAATCGTATGCCCGAGTTTCCTAATCAGATTAAATCCTGAAGCGTCCGGGAATCCTCCCGGACAGTACAACAGTTTATCGAAAGCGTAAGCGATTCTCTTCCTGTCGTATACAATGAACTTGCCGGCGGTTCGTTCGATTTCGTTCACGTCGAAACCGGTAACGATTTTAATTCCGTGTTTTTTTGCGAGTGACGTGAAAAGTGTAATGATTGTGTTGGAGTCGTCTGTAACAGGAAACATTCTCCCGTCTTTTTCGGTTTTAAGTTTTACACCCCGCGATTCAAACCAGTCAACGGCTTCGGCGCTTCCGAACTTATTGAAAACAGACAACAGTTCTTTGCCGCCTCTCGGGTAGTTTAAAATAAATTCCCTGGCATCCCGCAGCGCGTTAGTTACATTGCATCTTCCGCCGCCCGAGATTCTCACCTTCGAAAGGATTCTTGCGGATTTTTCCAGTATGACGATTTCGGCATCATTGTTCTTTTCAGCGCAGTTAACGGCCCCGAAAAATCCGGCCGCCCCTCCGCCTATGACCCCGATTTTCGTTTTGCTCATTTATCGGATTCGGTCTCTTCGTCTTCGCTTTCCGCGCCGCTGCTTTCTTCAACGCCCTTCAGCAGTTCCTTCGCGTACTCCTCATTCTCCGGCAGAACCATAATGTTCATCGGTCCTGTCAATGGATTGAATCCCGTACCGACAACGCCAAGACCCACGAGGTCCTGCACGCCTTCGTTCTTTACCATGTATTCAATGCCCGCTTCGTCGAGTATTGACTTCGCAAGCGCTATAACTCCTTCGTGCCCGCTCTTGAAAACCGACACGAGTTTTTCTTTATCCGGATTTGCCATATCAACTCCTTTTAATTTGCCTTCATATAAATATAATCAAAAAAACGTCACTTAGTAAACGAAAATCTTACTGACGTTTTGAACACCGCCGAATTAATCAGATCTTTGTATGCCTGAAGAACTTCGGGCGACGAATCGATTCTCATGTTTGAAATGCTCCCGTCCTCGTTGTCGAATGACGAATGCCAGTATGATATCGCCTTTATCCTCGGAAAACGCCCGCTCATAACGGCGTCGAAAGCCTCCCTTATCCATTCCGCCTTGCTGCCGCCGTTCGGGTCTTCAACCACACCGAACTCTGCTATTGCAAGCGGCCGTTTAGAAGATATTTTTTCCATTTCCCTGTAAGCGGGAGTGAATACGTCGGAAAATTTATCCCAGTGCCATCCGGGTTTCTGCGAACCGTAAACGCTCATACCTATCCAGTCGATGTAATCGTCCCCTGGATAGTATGATTTCAGCGTGTTCCAGTCTTTCAGCGGATCTGAAACAGCGTTGACATGGTACATCCATGTTATGTTGTCCGCGTCTTCGTCGCGCATAATTTCGACAATGTGCCTATGCGCATCCTTGTAAAGTTCCGCGCCTTTCTTCCCTCCGTTAAAAACTCCGCTCCACGGGAACCAGTTGCCGTTCATCTCCGGCGCGAACTCGGCAAGCACGGGCTTCCCGAACTTTTTCGCGTCGTCTGCCCACTTAATCAGGTCGTCGTCATAAGTGCCGTCAACGATTCTTTCAAGAGCGTATATGTAATCTTTCCTGCCTGTAATCCAGTCGTTGCGCGGCATTATTCTTATGTAAGGCACGGAATTAAACGACGCGATAACTTTGCAGTTGTTCATCGGAAATTTGATTCCCTTGAACCAGTTGTTCGAAAAACATACCCAGACAGGATTGTGACCCGATATATCGATGTAATCTTTTATTCTTTCTTTGGTTACGCTGTCCTCGGTGCTTCCCATATCGGGAAATACGCCCGCGTATATACCTGTGACGGGCGGTAGAAATTTTCCGTATTTCTCCTGCGCGTGAATGCATACGGCAAGAAGGGATATTATTATGAGGAGAATTTTAACTTTCACATTTCCGCCTTTTCATAATCGCTCATGTGGTCAAGCGCCACCTGCGATTTGCCTGATTCGTCAATTATTATTATGCGCTTGAATTTCGCTCCGTAAACTACTTCGTCGTGCCTGTAGGAAAATCTCGCGTTCACTGTCTGCGCGAATGTATCGTCGTATGCCTTGAACAGAATAAGAAACTCGGCTTCCTGTTTATTAAGTTCTTCGATAGTTTTTCCGTACATAGGGCTTTCATCATTAATTATGTGATTGACAGTCCAGACAGTCGGGAAGAAAACTATCCGCGCGTATTCAAGTTTAAGGTTGAAAAATTTCCTTAACTCGGTACCGTCATCAGCTGGTTCGAGCCATGACGCGATTATTTGAATTTCAGCGTCCATCATTTCCGTGTTGAACGCGTTCGCTATCCTGAATTGAAATGCCGTAAGGTTGTCCGCCCATCTTGTAATTATCGCGTTCGTACTGAATTTCATGTTTGTAACGGGTCTCGAAAACCTTCCGTAAAGCAAACCTGTCGCGACCGCGAAGACCATCAGCCCTACTCCGGCTTCAAGCGTGGCTATTATATTCGTCCATGAATTCTGGGGGTTAACCCTTCCAAAGCCCACAGTGGTAAGCGTTTGGGCGCTGAAGAAGAACGAATTCATGAAAGCGTGAAGCGTTCCGAGGTCTGTTTCGATTCCGAGATGCTCGGGTCCCGCCGCGTAATAAAACAAAGTGAAAATAAGATTGATTATTACGTAGAACAGAAGAGCAAGCAAGAAAAACCGTGACCATGAAATGTTAATCAGGTAATGGTACAGGTTGAAAGACTCAAGTCTCGGGATTCCCGTTTTCCGTACGTTGAACGAACCGTCGCGCTTTATTATACGCTGTGTTCTCGTCTGGAATTTGGAGCTCAGCCCGGTATCTTCTATTTCGTTTTGATTTTTGATTCTTGTCATATATTATGATGCCGTAACATCGAGAAAAGCGTCGGCGGAGAATTTATTGAAGAGTTTCTTCGATTGATTGTATAAAAGCCCCTTGTTATCGAGTATGTACGGCAGATTCCGCGTTTCAATTTTTGTAAAACCGCTTTTCGACAGCGTCTCTTTCAGCGTTGCAGCCGTGAAAAATGTTCTGTGATAAAGCGGGTGATTGCCGCCTTTCCATTTTTTTCCGCTCAATCTGAATTTTATGCTGTTCAGGTTCGGCACTTCTACTATTAACAATCCGCCTTCCTTTAAAATCCCCTTAACTTTTTTTAACTCTTCAACCGGATTCATTATGTGCTCGAGAACATGCCACATCGTTATCAAATCGTACTTCTTTCCCTCTTTCAGCAAATCGTCAAGCGTCTTTTTGCTCACGTCAAGATTGTAATTATCCCTTGCGAAATTGAGCGCGTTCATGGAAACGTCAATACCCGTAACGCTGAATCCAGCATCTGTGCAGGATTTCAGGAATAGTCCCGTTCCGCAGCCGATATCAAGAAGAGTGAAGTCGTTTCGCGGTTTATACGCTCCTGCGCTTGCATTATTTTCAAGCAGAGTCTTAATGAAAGCTACGCGCTGCCTGTTTATCTCATAAATTTCGGAAAGATGTGCAAATCGAGAATCTTTATTATAATCATCGCCTTTAAACTCTATAGTATAGTAATCCTCATAGATTTCCTTCTCGTCTGGCGGATTAAGCAGATACGTTAACCCGCATTCTTCACACTCGCCGATAATGAAATCTTTCTCCCTTATCCTCTCTTTATATCCTTTATTCCCGCAGTTCGGGCAGACCCTCATAGTAATCATTTCAATAAATATACTTTATATCGCCCTCTTTTTCAGTGCGGATTAGCAAACTATATTTAGTGCTTCCGAAGTTGGAAAAAGTAAAAGGAGTAATTTTATTTGTCATTCCCGAACGTTCTTTTCGGGAAACAAAACGCAAACGATTAATTGCGAAAATAAAGGCTTACTTGTTTTTGAATCCCAACAGAAGCAGGGGGAATAATAAAGCAGAAAATTTACAAGGATTAGATAAATTGCTCTAATTGCTAACTGTTATATGTTTACTGCTAACTGATTTGCAGACCTTCGGCCTGCGCGTCAGGTAAATACCTGACGCCACGATATAATCTATAATTGCTAACTAAAGCAAAGTGTCAGTTTATGGAGTATCCGTTTTCCTCGCTCCTTTTAAGTTCAAAGAATGCCTTGAGCAACGAGCCGCATTCCGCGTCCATTACGCCGCCGTAAACTTTTACTTTGTGGTTGAGTGATTTGTTGTTTGTGATGTTGAGCATGCTCCCGCATGCCCCGGCTTTTATGTCGTACGCGCCGAAATAAAGGTTGTCTAATTTTGAAAGGACTATCGCGCCCGCGCACATCGAACACGGCTCGAGCGTCACATACATCGAACAACCTTTTAAAGACTTGCTCTGAAGCGCGTCGAAGGCCGAAGTCAGCGCCAGCATTTCCGCGTGCGCGGTAGGATCGCCGAGCGTCTCAATCTGGTTGTGCGCCTTCGCTATTATACGGTTCTCAAAAACTATTATGCATCCGACGGGCACTTCCTTCGCGTCGAATGCCCGTTCCGCCTCGCGCAGAGCGTATTTCATCTTTTCCGAATGGGCAGTCAACCCGTTATCTCCTGCTTAAGTTCAGTATCCGGATTCTTCACGCGCCTTTTTATTATGTCTGAAAAAGTGAAAAACCTGTAACCCTTTCTTTTCAGTTTGAAAATATCCGAAGTGTAATTGTCGAATTCATCCGCAGTGAAGTTCACAAGATATATCATGCTCCTGCCGCCTTTCTGTGTGCGCGATACGATGTCAGTAAAGAGCGCGTCTATCTTGTGCCTGCCCTTCTGTTCTGAATTAAACCTTACAAGAATTGTATCCCTGTATGCCTTAAGATTGTACAAACCGAATTCCGTAAGTATGTCGGTCCCCAGAGGCATAATTTTCCCGGGGTTCAGAACAATAACACCGGCCGCCTTGTCATATTCGTAACATACAGACCTGACCTTCGATTTCCATTCCTTCTCCCTCATGTCCGACTTGAATTCCGCCGCAAGGTCCTCGGACGTTCCGATATCCATGAACAGAAGAAAGTCTCTTTTTGAATCGAGCACAACCGTCTGAGCGTCAATCCTGTCGACAATATCAGGAAGCACAACAGAATATTTTTCCGGCGACTTGAGCATTTTCTCAAGTTTATCAAGCGGTATTGCTTCCACCTTGTCAAGTACCAGACATATATCCGCGGCTTCCCTCTTTACTTTATCAGAATATATAAGCTGAACCAATCCCAGCGTTTTTCTGGATGAATCCCTCTTGTTAAAGACGCTCAACTGCAGATTCCCGTTCTTCGGGTCCTCAGTTCCCGTGCAGTTAAAATCATACTCATAAAGCGAATTCGAGATTTCGTAGTTCATCTCTGCCGCAGGAACATCCTTCGGAATGGTTATTTCCTTCGAGAACCAGAGCCCTGTAGGCGGGGGCGGAAGCGGCGATTTTTTAACTTTTTCGTTTTTTTGTTTCTTCTTTTCGGGTTCGGGAATCACGCCCGCTTCCCTTATCCATTCTTTCTTTATTCCGAAAAGCGAAACTACAGAATCGATGCGCGCAGGAATTACCTTTTTGAGTTCGTCAGTCGAAAGTGTTTTAACCGTAGTTGTTGAAAATTCCTTAACGACGTTTTCATTCTTTACCGACGCCCTGCGGTAGAAGAAAAACAGCACTGTAAAAAGGACAATCAGGGAACCGAGCAGTACGATTTTCTGATTTCCGTTTAAGTTAACCAGTTTTCTGAAGTTCACTTAACTAATTTTTATTTTCCATGAGAGCGCCAAGAAGGTCCTCTCTTAGTTTACTCAAAATACGGTCGTACTGTTTCACGGGAGAGGCATTCTTTATTCCGAGTACATCGTCCACATATTTTTCCTTGCGCATGCCCGCGAGAACGCAGTTTACGCCGGGTACGGACGATACCGTCAGCATAGCCTTCTGCGAAAGCGTCAGGTCCCTGTGTTCTCCCGAAAGGAAATCGTCGAAAACGCTGTGCAGATAACCCGAACGGCGGTTCGCGAATTCCTTGTAATAATTCGATGTCATGTTAAGAAGCCTGAAGACAAGCCGAATGTACCTGTCAAACTGTTTTATCAGGTCGTCGTCGTTTACCTTTTCCTCGAAGTAATCCACCAGAAGATTTATCCTGTGCGAGAAATAATGCTCGACGATGTCGTTGAAATGCTCGATTGTTCCGAACGATTCCCAGTTGTTCTTCAGCGTTCTCCCCGCGACCATCGCCGCGTGCAGCAGTTCAAGGTCGTTTTCCGGAACGTTGTCGTTCCTGAATTTTTCACGGAGAAAATCGTCTTCCATCAGTTCAACTACTTCAAGATATTTCAGGAACTCGTTTCTGTCGAATTTGTCGTGCGTGAAATCCGCGAGTCGTACAAGTCCGTTCTGGGTTATCGCGTTAAGCGGGCGGTTGACCAGCACACGGATTCCGCGTTCAGACGCGAGTTCCAGCACCGTCTTTGTATCGCCGCAGTTGTTCTTTTCGAAATAAGCATCCGATTCTATTATGTTGAAAGGGAGCTGTATGACCTTGAAATTGTTCACAGAAGATACCGACGAAGCCAGTTCCAGAAGTTTTTCAAGCGAAGTAAAATCGAAGTTTGTGCTTTTGTGCGGAAAAGAATTTGACGATATTCCGTAACTCTTTATTTTCCCGAGTTCGGTTTTTTCCTCAAGAAACTCAAACGCTTTTTTTATCCTGTGATAATATTCTTTTCTCGCGTCTTCCTTCTCATATGCGTTCTTGCAGGCGTAGTTGAGATAATATTCGGGATTGTGCAGCAGGTAAACGTCAATGTATCCTCCCTTGCCGTTCTGGTCAAGCCTGTACAACTGCCTGTTTATCTGGTCTTCAAGGTAATCGGGACTTATGCTGTGCCAGAGCCCTTCTTCATATTCTACCACATCCGAAAACGGGCTGCCGTCGTCCCTTTTCCTGCGCGCGAACTGATAATTTCTGCCCTGCATGTACCCGCCCTTTGTAACGATTACAACCTCATCGCGCTTTATCTTCCCTCCTTCAAGCATGTCATTCAGCACGTTGCCGACAAGAATCTCGCTTCGTCCGTCGGTATAATTCGCGGAAGTGTCGATAAGTCTCACGCCGTTCGAAAGAGCCCGGCCAAGAGCATTTATGTGCTCCTCTATCCTGTTGTCAATCCTGTAACATCCGAAACCGTAATTGTTTTCCTTTGTCATTCTTCGGCCTTTACTTCAACTTCGATAATAGTATACCCTTTCAGGGTTTCTTTGAGGGAAAATATGAGACCTATACCAACGGAAATCATTCCTATTATGAAAACAGAGACTGCGACGTAGTCCGTCACCTTCGTGGTGAGAATCATGTCGAGGCCTATAACAAGCGACGTTACGATAAAAAAGAAAAGCCCTGTAACGTAGAACGCTACCGCGTTGCGCACAAGCCTTGCGCGGTAAAGAATGTCCGTCAGCTGCTTCGCTATACTCTGCATTCTTGTAGTCTCAAGATAATCAAGGTCCGCGCCGTCTTTAACCCTGTTGTGAAGACGCCTCCTTTCTTCCGTAAGCAGGCGTATCCTGTTGTTTATCGACGAATACTTGTTGCTTATTCCGAGGAGAAGCAGTCCGCACGCCGAAATCATGACAGCAGGCGCCAGCATAAGCTGTATAGCTTTATAATACACATCAGTTTGCATTATGAAAATTACAAATTAAAAACAATTAATAACATTCAAATTTGGAAATTCAAAGTTTGCTTTTATTAATTGGGGGTCCGGAAATGTCAAACGTCAATCGGTTGGAAAAAATTTAAAATGCAAAGTTGTAGTTTATTGCAAAAACCTTTCATGCAAAAATGAAAAACTGCTTATGATATTTTAAACTTTACGTAGTACTTATACACTTTGCATTTTGAATTACTTTCTCTCATTCTCAGGCTCCGGCTTGGGAATGCAAAACACAATCATAACGGCTTCCCAAGCCTGAGTTTGGGAAGCAGGAGAAATGCGACATGGTAAATTACTTCCGTTTGGTAAATAATTGAAAACGCAAAATTAAAAATGTAAAAGTAAAGTTGAAAATTTAAAATTACTTTAAATGGTTTGTACCACAAATAGTTTTGAACTTTGCATTGTACTTTTGCATTGTACACTTTATACTTTACATTCTCAGCTGTACTTTTGCACTTTGCATTTTATACTTTACATTCTGAAGAGGTACTGCATCTTCAGGAAGAACTGCCTGTCAGTCATCACGTATTTCGGTCTGAAATCGGGAGTGTTCAGGTTTTCGTACATGTTCGTGAAACCGAAATAGAATATTGTGAACGGGTTCGGCTTGTAACTCGCGAGAGGATTGAAGTAGAAACCGTCGGAGAAAGAGTTGTATTCGGCGACAAGCCTGACGCTTATTTCCCTCGTGAGGTTGTATGCCGCAACGTTCCTGAGAATGTATCCCGCGTATAGTTTCTCGCCGCCGTAATTGCCAGCAAGGTCGAAATAATCCCAGTTAGTGGAAAGAACTATACTGCTTATGGGTTTAAACGTTGACCAGAGGCTGTATTGCTGTTTGTAGCCGACAGAGGGGTCGTCGTTTCTTATTATTGATTTTCCGATTTCGGCATAACCGCCGAAAGTAAAAACCTTAAGAGCGTTTACGTTGAAATTTATCCATCCCGAACGCGCGCCCTGATTGTAAACCCCGCCCCATGCTTCGCTGTTTATTGCCCTGTATCCGACGTCGATGCTTATCTGATTAATCAACTGCATCCATGTTTCGAACTGAAGGTATATCTCGCGGAACCTTCCCGAATAATCGTGTATCAGATGAGTATAGAACTGCGGCTGAATCCTAAGCAGAACTTTCGCATCCGGATAAAACATGTATCCCTGCCAAGTGGAAAGCGTTATGTTGTCGTTGCTCGAAAGATATCCGAGGTCTTTTCTGACGTTCGGAGAATTTGCGTTGAACTGAACGTTGAAACTCCAGTGCTGCGCGTCCCTGTAGAACGTTGTGTAATACTGCATGCCCGAAAACGATTCGCCGTCCAGGCTTTTCGTGTATTTGTCCTCGCTGAAATTCCCCGTCGCGTCGAAATCCTTGTAGTTGATTTCCTTCGTTACAGATTTCAGGACCTGAAAATCAACCGAGTAATTTTTTAGAAAACGGTACTTTCCGTCAATTCCGAAATTTCTGTTGTAACCGTCAACGTCCGGAAAATTCGCGCCGTCCTTCGCGACCTGCCTGTCCGTGAATACAAACCCGATGTATGAGTCGTCTCCGTTAATCGAATGTTTCAGCCTTACTATGTTGGAAAGAGATTTCCTGTCAGTACCCACAAACTCGCTCGATTCCTTGAACGGTATTATGAACGGCGTCTTCTTGTCGTAAGCAGAGAGCACGCCGATTTCCGTCTTGCCCGCTCTTCCCGTTAGTTTTAACGCGAATTCCGGATTGTTAATCGAACGCGTGTACACTACGTTAGTAGGCGACTTGAAGATGTTCGCCCCTTCAAGAAAGAAAGGACGCTTCTCGTTATAGTAAATCGCGTAGATGTTGTTCGCCGTAATAACACCCGCGTCTGATTCCACCTGTGAAAAATCAGGATTGTATGTGAAGTCGGCCGTCAGCGTAGACGTAATTCCGTATTTAACGTTAACACCGACCTCGCCTTTAATTTTTTCATTCGTAAATTTCGAATTCGCGTCGTCTCTGTCCGATATCTGCCCCGACTGTGTTGCCATTACATAAGGCAGCACCTCTATGTTTTTTCCGCCCTTTATCGTCGAAACGCCTTTTATCTTGCAGGCGCGCGTGAAAAGGGTCGGGTCATCGCGCGATAACGGAAGTAGCGAATACTGCGACCTGTTCTCTCGCGGACGGATTCTCATAAACTGCATCTGCCAGTCCTGAACATTCCTGTCGGGAAACCGTATGCTCTTGAACGGTATCGCGATTTCGACAGTCCATCTGTCGCTGTATTCCTTCGCCGCCGAATACCAGATCATGTCGAATGTTTCGTCCTCGTTTCCAGGCGAAGTCCACATAAGGTCTCCCTGTATGCCGTACGGCGTCACAAAGAGTTCGTATGCCGACTTGCCTTCGTTGTATGTATCGAGAAAGAACCCGACAAAATCGTCCTGAAATACTTTATCCCTGTCAGCAAGAGTCTTTCGGATTTTTGTCATGTCGTTTTCATAACAAGTGAACCCAAGATACAGGTTGTTGTCGTCGTAAAACATCGACACCTCGGTCTGAACCTCAGGCTGTGTGTTGTTGCCAGGACTGACCTCAGCGAAATTCCCGTATCTCGCGATTCTCTTCCAGACAGGCTCGTTCAGTTCTCCGTCAATCTTTATATCCGCGTTATCAACCCTGGTTATCGTAATTTCGGAGTAACCGTTCGGTATAAATTTGCCGTTCGCAGGAGTGAGACTCGAATCGGCATTTATGATTTCCGCGTTGTCGGTTTCGGGCTGATAGACGAGAAGACTTTCTGAAATATCTTTTATGTCCCTGTCCGTATTCAGAGAAACAGCAAGCGAATCTTTATCCTGATACCTTGCACTTTGTGAGGAATAGACTACCGATACGGAAAAGAGAGCAACGAAAAGAACCGAGACAGGCAGTATAAAATTCAGCAATTGTTTGTAGTAATCCGACATAAAATATAATTTGTTTTCCCGAAAACTGTTCTTTAAATGCCGGGACCGGGTGCAGGTCCCTCAATTTTACCCCCTTGATATATTTTACTGATTTTAAATCAAAAGGTTACATTATACGGGAAAATAAATTAAAATTCGGCATTCGTCTCCAAATAAACAGTGTATTAATCAGTTATTAAACTCATTTCCCAAAAAACAGCGCTGCAAATTGCTAATAAAAAATTGGTGTCATGGGTTAAAGATTGAAACGCTAATTTTTAACTGATTAATGATAACTGCTGATTGTCAAAAGTTTTTCCTGTTAAACTTTTTTCTTGCAATCAAAGCCGGTATTATCATCCACATGTGCAGAACGAAAAGGGAAACATAGTATCCGGCGCTGCTGCCGAAATATTTCTTGAACGTCGCGCCCGTGTATCCGAACAGAGCGGATATGTCCAGACGTAGCATCATCATCGTGCGGGTTACGTCGACGGGATTTAGAGTAGAGGCTATTATAGTGGCTTTCTCGAGAGGATAATCGGCAAAATAGTAAAACATAAACAATACTATGCCGTCGTAAAAAACAGCGAACAGCAGCCATACCGCTATGAGTATTCCGATTCCCTTAACTTTGTCGTTTACGAGAATTGAAATCAGCAAAGCGAAACCCGTAAATATAAATATTAAGAAAGTCCCGGCTATCATAAGGAAGAATGAATTAAACCCGAAATTAAATATGAGCAGAGGCAGAATTATGCCGGTTATGAACCCGAGCATCTGTGTAAACGCAAGACTGAAGTACTGTCCGTAGAAAACACTGCTTCTTTTAACCGGCTGGGTCAGCAGCATCTCTATAAACTCGCGCGAATTGTAATAATAAACAGAGCCGAATATCATGCAAAGAAGCGGTATCAGGTACATCACAATGTTCATAAGACTGAGAAGCGACTTCTGCTCGTCCTTGCTGAAATAGATTATCCCGGAGGAGAATACAAGCAGCGCTGCCGTGTAAACAACAATCCATTTGCTTCTTATAATATCGCCGAAAAAATATTTAATTATTTTTCGCAGGTTCATTTTCCTTAAAAAGTTTTGATACCATTTCGCGGAATTCTTTTCCGTTCTCCCCGGCATTCCTGAACGCTTCCCTGTCAACCTTAACCCTTCCCTCAAGCATGAAAACAAGCCGGTCAGACAGCTCGCTTACCTCGTTTACTATGTGGGTTGTAAGAAGTATCAGTTTGCCCGCGTTTTTTTCCTTTAATATTTTTGATTTCAGAACTCCTGCCGAATACGGATCAAGTCCCGCGGTCGGCTCGTCAAGAACTATAATTTCCGAATTGAACATGAACGCCAGCGCCGCGCTAAGTCTTTGCCTCGTCCCCTGCGAAAGCGCGCCGGCTCTCTTTTCCAGAATGTTCGCGGTCCCGAACAGGCCGAAAAGTTCGTAATCGTAATCGTCCTGCGGCTCCCTGATGTCTTTCGTAATCGCGATTATTTCCTTCACTTTCAGGTTGGGAGGATAAGGCGAAGACTGCGGCATATAGCAGATGCTGTTTCTGTAATCGCATTGCCCCGATATATTCCGGCCGTTTACGGTTATCGTTCCCTTTTCGGGAATAACCAGCCCGAGTATCGATTTAAGCAGTGTGGTCTTGCCTGAACCGTTCGGTCCCATAAGAGTAATAATGCTGCCTCTTTTGAATTCGAGTTTTCCGATGTTGAGTTGAAAACTCTTTCCGTATGACTTTTCAATGTTCTCTATCTTAATCAATTTCCGCTCCTGTTCATTAACGGATAATTGTCAGCCAGCGTCTCGGGCGTGAATACGGGTATTACTTTCTCCGCGGCGTCAAGCAGGTCAACGAGGAAACTGCCTGTGAGCACGACAGCCTCGGGGACTTTCTCAACAACGAGCGAGAACAGGCTTACGGGACGATACGGGACGTCCCCCTTCCTGTCATTATCAAGATCGTAACCTTTGTATTTGTCCCAGTAATTGTTTATGAATACATTCGGATTTCTCGGTGAATTCGTCGCAACGTCAAAAGTATTGTTTAGGAAATTGTTGTACAAAACCGAATCTTCATAGCAGTTACCGAGAATTTTCAGCGCCCACCCGTTATTTTCAAAAATGTTGTTCAGTATGTTTACTCTGTTTGTACCTTCCATGTAAATAGCGGCTGTGTTTCGTGAAAAAGTATTACCGTATATCAGGCTGTTGTCTATGTCTTTCAGCAGCAACCCGTATGAATTCGCTCCCCAGTTATCCTCAAACCTGTTCCCCGTCATTGTTATCCGTTTTGTATACATAACAGCCACGCCCGCCCCGTTGTTCCTGAACACATTGTTTATGTACCTGTTGCCTTCGGAAAACATGAAGTGGAGTCCATAACGGAGGTTGCCGCGGCTTGTGTTTCCGGTTATTTCGCTGTTTGTGGAAAACTCGAGATAAATCCCGTCCCTCTGTCCGCTTACCTCATTATTGCTTATTGTTATGTTGTTGCATTTCCAGAGATGTATTCCGTTCCCTGAAAATGATTCGCTGACGGCGTTCCCTTCTATTCGGTTTGACAAGACAACGCAATTTTTGCTTGAAGAAAGATACAGTGCGAAAAACGAATTCTGTACGGTGTTGTTTTCAAGCCTGCATCCGCTTACGTTTTCAAGGCGTATCGCCGCTACGTCTGTCACGAAACTCGTCCCGGTATTTCTTAATGTGAGATTCTTTACAGTAACACTGTCGGATGTAACCGTTATTATTTCTTTAAAAAAATTTCCGTCGAACACAGCGCCCTCTTCTCCCTCGAGAGTTATACTCTTATCTATTACCAGTTCAGATACATTATATACGCCTTTTGATATTTTTATGACATCCCCGCTTACAGAATGAGATAAGGCTTCTGAAGGATTCTTGTAAAGTTCATTTTCACCGACAAGTATGGTTTTGGCTCTTGAAAGAGATGAAAGAAGGAAAAGAACAAGTAATATTGTCCCTGCGCTTTTCATTTATTTTCCCGTACCGAACTTCGCGTTGATTTCACACCAGCCGTACACATCGCCGCCGTTTGCCGACTTGCTCTCGTTCGCGGCTCCGCTGTCAGAATAGCAGCTGAGGAACTCGCCCATCGGACTTTTAATTTTTAGGCTTATCAGATAAAACGACTTTAACGCGTTTATCAATGATCCGGGATTGTTGTAGTCAACAACCCAATATGTTACGTTATCGGTATTGTTAGACTTCATGTATTCGAACATGCACTCGGCAGCGTCAAACTTGAAAGATTTTCCCTTTCCTGTCAGAATTTCCGCGCCAAACCGCTTATCCATTATCTTCATGTTGCAGTGAGCGCATAGGTCGGAACCGAAGTTTATCGGGTCGGGACTGCTCGCGTTTCCGCATGACGTCAGCAGAAACAGCGATAAAATCAGTGATATCATTAATGTCTTCATATCATGCATTCCGGTTTTAGTTTTCTTCTGAATTCATATACCGATATTAGCGCCGCTAAAATACCGCCCGCTATCAGTATGTAACCGCCTTCAGCGGGATATGAATGCGCCGTAAAATTCAACAGCGTTTTCGTCCCGAGAAGAGGCGGCTGGTATGTCATGCCGGGTACTTTAATCGCGGCAGTCGGGTCGAGGTCGTGACCGTATTCATATTCCCATTTCCAGAAATCCGCGCCGCCTGCGATACCGAGAAGCAGGAAGAATATCATCCAGACATATAAAAATTTTTTTCTTCCTGCAACCGATACGGTAATGCCCGATATTATCAGCAATCCCAGCACAAAGGGCATCACCTTCATTTCAACCATTGAACCGGGCACAATTTTTTTCATACCGATGTAATGATTGAGCCCGTTTACAGTATTCAAGTCTCCCGACATGTGACTCAGCCATATCTGAAACCCAAGCCCTTCCGGATACTGAGGCGCCTCAAGCGATATGTCCCATACCGGCAGGAAATACGCTCCAATCAGCGCAAGGCTTATTATCAGCAGGGCTATACGGGAGTTTTTCCTGAGCATATTATTTATCCTGATTGGAATTAAATTTTATCTGAATGTTTGAATTCTTGTCTGAGACTCTCATGTACCCCTGCATTTCCTGATGAAGAGCGGAACAGAAGTCCGTGCAGTAATAAGGATAAATGCCGGGAGCTTTCGGAGACCATTTTATGGTGCATGTTTCACCGGGCATCACGAGAAGTTCTGAATTAAGATTTCCCATAATCGTAAATCCGTGCGGTATGTCCCAGTCCTGTTCGAGGTTGGTAACGTGAAAATAAACATCGTCTCCGACCTTTACCCCTTCGATATTGTCAGGCGTGAGATGCGAGCGAATCGCCGACATATACACATGAACTTCGTTTCCTTTGCGTTCAACTCTGGCTTCCTTTTCGCTCTTGACAGCGTAAGGATGCGCGTTCTCTTCAATTTTGAAAATCTTCACCGTGTTCTTTGTAACAAGGTCGGCGGGTATTGACTGCGCGTAATGCGGCTCTCCCACCGTCGGAAAATCGAGCAGAAGTTTCATCTTATCGCCTGTTATGTCTATCAACTGCGCTGACTGTGATAATTCCGGACCTGTCGGAAGAAACCTGTCTTTAGTTATTTTATTCATTGAAAGAAGGTATTTCCCCCAGGGCTTCCTGCTGTCGCCGCCCGGAATCATAAGATGGCCGACCGAATAATAAACCGGCATTCTGTCAACAACTTCTCTTGTGTCAACTTTCCATTTTACTATTTCCGAAGATACGAACATAGAGGTATAAGCAAATCCCTTGTCGTCAAACTCCGTATGCAGAGGACCCAGACCCGGCTGCTGAACTTCGCCGGAAAGCACTTCTTCGTATTTCAATACCGGGATTTTTTCTATTTCACCGTCGTATTTTTTCCCTTCAATTGCCTTTATCATTTTTGAGAATGAAAATACGGGAATGACAGTGGCGAGTTTGCCGCCTCCGACTATGTATTCCCCTGACGGGTCTACATCCGCGCCGTGCGGTGATTTCGGACATGGCATATAATATAACGCGCCTTCAACGTCTTCGGTCGTCAGAACTTTTACCGATTTTTTCATTTCCGAAACAGCCGAATGCTTCTTGTCGTCGTATGTATTGTGAGCATAGACAGCGGGCATCTCTTTTCCCTTGCCCTGCGCTACAAGTTCAGCAATTTTTTTCCAGTTGACGGCAAGTATAAAATCCTTGTCTTTCTGACTCGCGTTTACCTCTAAAAGCGAATATGCCTGTTCGCTGTTATAGCATGAAAAGAAAAACCAGCCGTCCGACGGACCTTTTCCGGCATGACTCAGGTCATAATCGAAACCCGGTGTAATAATCTGGAATGCTAAGTCCATCTCCCCCGACGATTGATTTACTTTGATGAATGAAAGTGTTCCCTTAAAATTGTCTTTGTACGATTCAATAGGCACATCGCGGTTTTCTACAGGAACGCTGAATCTTGTTCCCGCGACTATGTATTCCGTATTAGGCGTCATGAATGGCGAGGAGTGATTTCCCGCGCTGTTCGGTATCTCAATAATTTCTTCGGTTCTGAATTTCGACAGACTGATTCTTGCAACTCTCGGAGTGTTGTTTCCGTTTATGAATACCCATCTCCCGTCAGGAACTCCGTCTTTCATCGATAATTCCGAGTGATGGGAATCGTCCCATGGCACAAACCCGTATGAAGTATTCAGCATGGGTTTTGTTTCTTCGGAGTACCCCCACCCGTTTTCCGCGTTCTGAGAGTAAACAGGTATAACCCTTAGCAGCCTTCCTGAAGGAAGCCCGTATACAGCCATCTGACCGCTGAAACCTCCGGATACAAAGGAATAAAACTCGTCGTACTTTCCGGGCTCGACATAAACCTTTGAAGGCGCGTCGCTTTCAACAAGCGGACCCTTGTTCTTGCTTTTTCCGCATCCCGAAATTCCCAAAAGGACTGACAGAATCAGGACAGCCAAACCTGCATAGCGAAAGTGTGTGTTTGTCTTCATGTTTTTATTTTTAGTTTGAATCAATGGTCCTGAAATACTCAAGAATGGCGCGCGCGTCATCCTGCGATACGTTCTGGAACGTCATCTGCGTAAGGTACTGCCCGAATAACTGCTTTGCCGTAGTGTTTTCCTTCGTCATCTGCTCGGGATTCAGAATCATGTTCATTATCCACTCGGGCTTTCTTCTCTGCGTAACGCCCTTTAAAGGAGGACCAACCAGTTTAGAGTCAATCTTGTGGCAAGCGACACATTTCTGCTCGAATATCACACGGCCTCTTTCGCCGAGAGCCTTATCAACAGACCCAAGCGTCACCTGTTTCACGGGTCCTATGCCCTTCTCCTCGTCGTCGCCGCAGCCCGCGAGAAACGACACCATAATGATTATTACCGTTATTGCGATGTACTTTTTCATCTTCATTGTTTTATTTTTAAATAAGACTATTTTATCTGATTATAAATTGCCTAATACGGTCTTAAATGTCAAGTCCGAAATCGGACTATTTTATCCTATTAAATTCAACAACACAGCCGATAAAAACGTTTCACTGTTTACGGATTCGGGAAGCCGTGGTTTCTTCTGAATTGAATATAGTTTTTCGGCCTTAATACTTATATTTTAGAATATGTTCAGCGACTGTATTTACGATTGAGAAAAATTTTGTCAATATTGCTTATTCTCTTGCTGGTTTTAAACGCCGGGGGGTATTATCTCGTCTATTTCCAACTGCTGAACAGGTTTCAGATTTCCGCGCGCGGCAAACTTAGCGAACAGATACCGCCGGATAAACTCGAGATTATTGCCGTAAGCAATTCTGCGGATAAAGGTACGGTCGATTTCGAAAGAACCGGTTCTGACGAGATAAAATACAACGGCAGAATGTACGATATATTCCACGAAGAAAACAGTAACGGCACAACCTACTTTTATTGCGTAAACGACGTCTATGAGGACCTTCTCATGAACGCGTTTTCCGAATATTTAAACGATGATACGGACGATGACACGAATGCCTCGGTGATGAGCATCTTAAAGACTCTCATTACCCACGCTATTGTCCCGCCGGGTCTTCATTACAAACAAAGCGTATCTTCAACGGGTACATTCAGAGCCTTTTCATCAGGCATCAGCGCCCCGAGCAGGGAGATTCCCACTCCTCCCCCGAAAGTTTTTTCATGATTCACATCATATCTTCATTATAGAAGGACCGCGGCGAAATCCGCGTCCGGGTTAACATTTTTAAATTTCATTAAATATTATCAGAATCATGAAAAAATTATTTTTTTATACTATAATATGTATTATGGCATTAAGCGGTTATGCTTTCTCCCAGACCGTTACAGTACTCGACAAGGAAACCCTTAAGCCTGTAAAAGGCGCGGAATTATATTCCGATAACAAAGAAAAGATTCTTTCAGACATCTTTGGGAAAGCGGATATTTCAAAATTTAAGGGAAGCGGGAAAATTCTTGTTTCCGCGTCGGGTTATCAGGACTATTACCTGACAGGTATTACTTACGAGGGCGGCGAAAGATACTCTGTCACTCTCAGCGCGAAAAGTTTCTCTACCGATGAAATAGTCGTATCCGCCGACAGGTTTCAGGAAAAACTCGTTGACGTTCCCAATCAGGTTATGATTATGAATTCAAGGGATATCGAACGCCTAAACACACAAAACACCGGCGACCTGCTTGAAAAAACAGGAAACGTTTTTGTTCAAAAAAGCCAGCAGGAGGGCGGAAGCCCCGTCCTCAGAGGATTTGAGGCAAGCAGAGTGCTTATAGTCATAGACGGCGTAAGAATGAATAACGCGATTTACAGGGCGGGACACCTTCAGAACGTTCTGAGAATAGACCAGAATGTACTCGACCGCGTCGAGGTGCTTTACGGACCGGGTTCACTAATGTACGGCAGTGACGCTCTCGGCGGAGTCATGTCGTTTTACTCAAAGGACCCCGTTTTCGGTTATCTTGACAAACCCTATTATACAGCAAGCGCTTACACGAGATACTCTACCGCTAATCAGGAAAAAACCGGACACGTTGATTTTAACATCGGCTTTAAGAACATAGCATTCCTGACGAGTTTCACTTATTCGGATTTCGGAGACCTTCGAATGGGGGGCAATTACGACGTTTCCACAAATGACGCATGGAAAAGATATTATACGGGCGGAAGAATAAACGGAAGAGACACTATGCTGCTGAATGATAACTTCAACAAGCAGTCTCCTTCAGGGTACAAGCAGTATGACTTCATGGAAAAAATTATGATTAAACAGAGCAGCAGCGTCAGACACACGCTTAACTTCCAGTATTCCAACACAAGCGACAATCCAAGATACGACAGACTTAATACTATCGGAGGCAACGGTTATTTCTCTAATGCTGAATGGTACTATGGACCTGAAAAAAGAATTATGGGTTTGTACAAACTTGACCTCACAAACGATAAATCGTTCTACGATAACGCTAACGTTACTCTCGCGTACCAGAATCTCGAAGAAAGCAGAAACAACCGCGGATGGAACAAGTCGGGACTCACAATGAGAACCGAAAAAGTAAACGTGTTCACACTTAATCTTGACCTGAACAAAAAACTGAAGAACAACGAATTGAGGTACGGAATCGAGGGAACGTATAACGACGTTAATTCTACCGCTGTCAGCCGGAATATTAACACAGGCGTTGAAACTCCCGCAAGCACGAGGTATCCCGACGGAAAGAACAACATGATGTCTTTCGCGGGTTATCTTTCACACAGTTGGGAAATCAACAATAACTTGACTCTTTCAGACGGAGCAAGATTCAGTTACGTTACCCTTGACTCAAAATTCGAAGATACGACGTTCTACAAATTCCCGTTCACGGAAGCAAACCAGAAAAACGCTGCCGTTACGGGACACATCGGTTTGGCCGTAATGCCAGGCGACAACTGGAGGTTCTATATTAACGGTTCAACAGGATTTAGGGCGCCGAACATTGACGACCTCAGCAAAATATTTGAAACAGTAAAGGGAACTTCGACGGCGCCCGGACAGGTAATCGTGCCTAATTCCGACCTAAAACCTGAATACACATATACGGGGGAAATAGGCGTATCGAAGATATTTCTTAACAGCATAAAAGTCGAAGGAATAGCGTACGCCACTCTTTATAAGAATGCTATCATCACCGCTCCTTTCAAATACAACGGCTCGGATACTATAATGTATGACGGTGAAAAAGCGTTGGTTTACGCGAATCAAAACGCCGATAAGGGCTCGTACATTCTCGGTTATAATCTGAATCTTTCAGCGGACCTTACAAGTTATTTCTCCATAATCAGCACTCTTAATTTCACTTACGGGAGAATAATGACCGATTCAACGGATTCCCCGCTTGATCACATCCCGCCCGTGTTCGGCAATACGGCTTTCCGTTTGAAACTGGACAGGTTCAGCGGAGAATTCAGCATTGCTTACAACGGCTGGAAGCATTCATGGGATTACAACACGGCAGGCGAGGATAATTTTGCCGACGCCACGCCTTTCGGCATGCCGTCCTGGTACACGCTTAATCTGAAAGCCGCTTACAGGTTCACTCCAAACCTTTCGATTCAGGTTTCGCTCGACAATATACTCGATAAGAACTACAGAACTTTCTCATCCGGCATCAACGCCCCGGGAAGAAATCTTGTCCTTACGCTTAGAGGCAATATATAAATCGGATTAAAAAAGGAGAAACATATAAAGAAGGAGTATCCGGAAAATCCCGGATACCCCTTTTAATAATGATTCCTTTATTTATTTTGCGCGAAGATATTGATGCGGAATATCAATATCGAAACCGAGTTTCTTCGCCGCCTGTTGAGGCCAGTAAGGATTACGAAGAAATTCCCTGCCCATGAGTACAACCTCAGCCTGGCCGCTTCGTACAATCTGGTCCGCCTGCTCGGGCGAAGTAATAAGTCCTACGGCGCCGGTAAGAATTCCGGTCTCTTTTTTTATCCTTTCCGCGAAGGGCACCTGATATCCCGGACCTAACGGTATTTCGGCTTTCATGACGTTACCTCCGCTTGAGCAATCTATCATATCGATGCCGGCATCCTTTAACTGCGAAGAGAATTTTACTGAATCTTCTATTGTCCATCCGCCCTCAACCCAGTCTGTACATGATATCCTCGCGATTATCGGGTAATCCTCGGTAAGAACGTCCCTTACCGCTTTCACAATTTCAAAAGCGGTGCGTGTTCTGTTTTCGAAACTGCCGCCAAAAGTGTCTTTTCTTTTATTCGAGAGAGGAGAGTAAAATTGATGAACAAGATATCCGTGCGCGAAATGAAGTTCTATGATTTCATATCCTGCTTTGACGCTTCTCTTTGCCGCCTTCGCGAAATCACTCACAACCTTATCAATATCAGTTTTTGTCATTTCATTTGGCTTCGGATAATTCGGTGAGAAGGCTTCTCCGTCAGGTCCGTAAACCTGCCATCCGCCGTCAGCAGGTTTAACCTCTCCGCTTCCTTTAGACGGGGAATATGTTGATGCTTTTCTTCCCGCGTGAGCAAGTTGAATTCCCGGAACGGATTTCTGTGATTTTATGAAATCTGTGATTTTTCTGTAAGGCTCTATATAATCATCGCTCCATATCCCGAGGTCCTCCGGCGATATTCTTGCTTCCGGTGAAACAGCCGTGGCTTCCTGTATGATAAGCCCCGCGCCGCCGGCTGCCCGGCTGCCGAGATGCACAAGATGCCAATCAGTCGGAAACCCGTTTTCCGCGGAATACTGGCACATAGGCGAGACGGCGATTCTGTTCCGCAGTTCCGCGCCTCTTATCTTAAGACTTGAAAATATATTATTCATTGAATATAATTTTGTGTATAGATTAAATTAATCTGTTTCATATATAATTGCTTTAATCATAAAAACATATTATTCGCCGGATTATACTAAAAATATTTTGAGTTGCTCCCGTTGAATTACAAAACATAATATGTTTTACGGATTCAAATAACTCTTAATTAAATTCAGAAATCTGTTAATCTCGAAAGGTTTGGAGATATAGTCATCACAACCTTCTTTCAATATTCTTTCTCTGTCGCCCGTCATCGCAAAGGCTGTTGTCGCAATAATCGGAACATTTTCATAACCGGAAATTTTTCTGATTCTTTTGGCTGCTTCAAGACCATTAATACCCCTCAGTCCGATATCCATCAATATCAACGAATACTCGTTTTTCCCGCATTTCATAATCGCCTCTTCTCCCGAAGCGACAACATCGTATCCGCTTATCGTTTGTAGTATACGGGATATCACAATCGCGTTTGATTCGTCATCCTCCACGAGCAGTATTTTTTGTCGTTCTTTTACTTTATTCTGTATTTCAGTTTCCCGTGTAACGCAATTTGGTTCCTCTTCTTTTTTCTGAATGTCCTGTCCGCAGCCCGGAAGATACACGGTGAAAGTCGAGCCTTTTCCCGGTTCGCTTTCAACCTCAATTTTTCCGTTCATCAATTCGACATATTTTTTCGTGATTGAAAGACCCAACCCCGTTCCCTCGTATTCTCTGCTATAACCTTCGCTTACCTGCCTAAATGGTTCAAAAATCAGATTGTACATATCTTCGTGAATTCCTATCCCGGTATCAGTTACCTTGATGTATACAGAAGGACCGTTCTCAAATTCTTTAGTACCGGTAATAATCTGAATCTTTCCTTTATTGGTATAAGTAACGGCATTCTCAATAAGGTTTTCAAGAATCTTTTCCAGCATCGATGCGTTAATATCGGCATTAAGATTATCGCATGTTTTCAGTTCAAATGCCAAATTTTTATTCTCCGCGACAAATTTGTAAAAATTATAAACCGATTGCAATATCGGAGAAATATCCTGCGGGCTGACATCCGCAATAAGCCCTCCCGATTCAATTCTCGAAAGATCTAATATAAGATCAAGCGTGTTCTTGAGCCTTCTCCCTCCCCTTGAAATCATCTCTGCCATTTGCCTTTGCTCTTCATTTTCTATATCCTCCTGAAGCAGGTCGGCAAAACCAAGGATTGCCACCATCGGTGTTCTTAGTTCGTGGCTCATGTTAGCAAGGAAGTTGGATTTCAATCTGTTCGCCGCCTCCGCTTGTTCTTTCGCTTCAATAAGTTCTGATTCCGATTTTTTCCTTTGAGAAATATCCTCTATTACACCGTCTATCCATAATAAATTTCCTTCTTCGTCGTATCTTGCATTTGAAGAAATTGATACCCACAGAAGATTCTTGTTTAAATCATATATCTGCACTTCTTTGTTCCGGATTTCACCTTTTTCAATTATCGTGTTTAATATTTCTTCTCTTAGCGCGTTATCGGGATAAAAATCCCAGGCAGAATACCCCTTTAACGAATCCGGTGAAAATTTTTCGTTTTCGTCTTCTCGAAGACCTATTAACTTTCTAACAGCGGGATTTATCTGTAGTACGGTACCATCCATAGA
>JAJTBN010000168.1 GCA_021286895.1 Bacteroidota bacterium
CCTACGGATTTGTCAAGTATCTTTGCAATCTCCTCGTAACTGAGTTCATCGTAAAACCTGAGTGTGAACACCGCTCTCTGCTGCTCCGGAAGGACGAGTATCGCCTCCTTTAGCAATTTTTCATTCACGGAATCGTTCATAATGTCCTCTGCATTCTTCGCGTCGTCCTTTAGTTCCATGCTTTCGTCGTCAATATTCTTTTCCCGTTCGTATTTCTTCTTGTTTTTCTTGAGATGATTCAAAGAATAATTCACGGCAATCTTATAAAGATAAGTGAATAACGATGAATCGCCTCTGAAATCAGGCAGCGACTTATAAAGTTTTATGAAAACTTCCTGCGTTATGTCGTCAGCGTCGTCATGATCAACCACAAGCCTCCTTATTACCCAGTAAACTTTTTTCTGGTATTTCAGCACCAGATAATTGAAAGAACTTCTGTTCCCTTCGAGAAAGTCAGATATAATGTCTTTGTCGCTGCTCTGTAAGTTAATATCGCGTCCCAAAAATTTTTATTTGTTCATAAAATTACAATTATTAAACAAAAAATCAACAATCTAACTTATTCTACAAAATTTAGACAATAACTGTTTTGTATAAGTTTAATGCAGGCAATTATATGCTGAATTTTAAATGGGATATAGTTAATTTAAATTCAATTTTGCTAATTAGCTGTAAAATCAGGTAAATAATGCATTTTAAAAAGAAAAATATTATAACATATCTGACAATTTTACTTGTTTTTATAGCATTTATGACTGCGGTTGTTCATTCTTTCGATTCGTGCAAAGACAAAAAAATAAAATCTGACGTCAAGGAAAACGACGAACCGATTTCGCCGTTACAGGAAGACGAAGGAAAGCAAAGGACAAATCCTATAGACGCCGGCGCGAAAAACACATCATACTCAATCGAGAAATTCTATGCGGGTTGGCAGTGGATTTTCAACGTTGTTTGCTTCAACAAGATGATGTATCCTCTCGATACGGCTATGAAATCGAGTGAAATTGAGAATCTCAGGCTTCATCTTTTCGATAAAAAAATGACGTTCACTTACGGTAACGTAAACGAACTCGTTACGGCGTATGGCGACGTTATTAAGGAGCAGTGCAATCATTATAAACTCGACTGGCGCCTGATTCTCGCGATGATAAGACAGGAATCGTATTTCAATCCGGAAGCGGTTTCACGCGCAGGGGCATACGGGCTTATGCAGATTATGCCCGGAACGGGGATGGGTTTGCAGAATGAACTTAAACTCGAAGATACGAAGACGCCGTACAATAACCTCACTGCAGGAATGTATTATTACGCTACCCTCGTGGCGTCGTTCGAGTTCACGGGCGAGGACAGGATTAAATTCGCTCTCGCGGCATACAACGCGGGACTGAACAGGGTTGTGGACGCGATGACGATAACGAATTATTTCGGAAAGGACTACAACAAATGGGATAACGTTAAAGAGTATTATCCTTACCTCGCTTCTAATCAGGATTCAATTCAAAGACTCGTCTGGCCTAAACTCGGCCGTCCGCCGGGCGGTACGCTCAACAACTGGCATGAGCCGTACAAGTATGTCGAATATATAATTTTTTATTACGATAACTATAAAAAGATTTATCCCGGAAACCTCCCCGAGGATAAGCAGACTAAGAAGAAGAAAAGAAAAAAATGAATCCTGAAACAGTAAAAAAGGAATTTGAATTCCTGTCTGACATAAACGACGCGAGAAAGTTTTTCCCGATGACCGAAACCTGCGTTTACCTTGATTCCGCGCATTACGGACCGTACTCACTCGAGACAAACAGAAGGCTTACGGAGTGCATAAATAAATTCACTTACACGAACGACAATCTAAGCATTTTCAATAACGAGAAAAAGCGGAGGATAAGGGAACTTGCCGCAAGACTTATAAATTCGGATGAGAATGAAATCATAATCACAGGGTGCACCACGCACGGACTGAATATTTTCGCGAACGGGATAGACCTGAAACCCGGCGAATGCGCGGCTTATGCCGATTCGGAATTTCCCGCGATAGTGTATGCTTGGATGAATCAGGAAAAACTTAAGGGCGTAAAAAATATTCTAATTCCTTCCCTCAACGGAAAAATAAAGACTGAAGACATAGAAAATGTGCTGAAGAGGGGAGACGTAAGAGTGCTGACCATAAGTTCGGTCGAGTTTCTCGGATTCAGGAACGATTTAGACGAACTACGCAGGCTATGCACCGCGCATAATGCGTATCTCGTAATAGACGCCATACAGAGCGCGGGAATAGTCCCGATGGATGTGAAAGCGCTTAATCCGGATTTCGTAGCGTGCGGCTCACAGAAATGGATGATGTCGCCTGCTGGAATCGGGTTCTCGTACATTCCGGTCCGCATGCGCGAATTAATAAGGCCGACATACGTTGCGACGACGAGCGTTAAATACAAATTCGACAATTTTCTCGATTACAAACTAGATTTCAACGACGACGGCTCGGCTTACGAAAATTCCACTCCGAATACGCTCGGAATGATAGGGCTTGAATCTTCGCTCGAACTATTTCTGAAACTTGGTACCGGAAATATCTTCCGGCACATACTTCGTCTTCTCGATGTATTCGCCGCCGGACTGGACGGCAGATACACAATCGAATGCGACATGTCGGAGAAACACCGCTCGAACATATTGATATTTTCTTACAGGGACAGCAAGAAGAACGCTTACATACACTCGGAACTTGAGAAGCGAAACGTGTTTATCGCTTTGAGAGAAGGGTTCCTTCGCATTTCTCCGAATCTGTTTAACAATGAAGATGACGTAAAGAAATTACTGTCGGCACTGAAGGAAATCAATCCTTAGCGATACAAACAGACACCGCGCCGATTTTCACGTTAAGGACCTGCTTTAGAGTTCTTATGACTTCTTTTGTGGTTGAACCTGTTGTAATTACATCGTCAACCACGATAATTCCTTTCGTCACTGCATCGGCGTTAATATTCCTTTTCAGCCCGAACGCGTCTCGGACGTTCCGGGCTCTCTCGACGGTGGAAAGCCCAGTCTGCGATTTCGTGTATCTCTTTCTGTAAATGATATCGTTCCTCACTTCAAGACCTGTCGTTCTGCTTAACCCCCTGCATATATACATGCTCTGATTGAAACCTCTTTCTCTTTCCTTTGAATCGAAGAGCGGAACGGGAACGAGAAATCCGAAATCCGACAATTTATCGGGAAATTTCTTAACAAGCGATTCGCCGATAAGTTCACCGAGGTAAGCGCCGATTTTTGAAAAGCCCTTATACTTTAGATAGTGAATCAATGTCTGAACTTCATTGTCGTGCCTGAAAGCGTATTTGGAAAAATAAAAATCGGAATTGATTTTGGCTTTAATCAAAGTAAGGTCTTCATCGGCCGCTTTTTCAATTTTCGAAAGCACAGTATCGGCGATGAAATCGTTGGAATTATCGTCCGGCAGACGTTCGTCTGTTACAATGCATATCTTCGGGAATACGAAATCAATTATGTCGGTTTTCAGTCTTGTCAGCGATGACAATATAGCATCCGCTTTACTCAACTAATTTCCTGAACTTGATTCGTTTTGGTCCTGCGTCTCCGAGACGTTTTTTCTTGTTCTCCTCATATTCGGAATATCCTCCTTCAAAGAAATATACTTCTGAATTTCCTTCGAACGCGAGTATGTGCGTGGCTATCCTGTCGAGGAACCACCTGTCGTGCGAAATAATTACCGCGCATCCCGCGAAGTCCTCAAGACCTTCTTCGAGCGCGCGCAGTGTGTTGACGTCGATGTCGTTAGTAGGCTCGTCGAGAAGAAGCACGTTTGCCTGCGACTTCAACGTTAGAGCGAGGTGCAGTCTGTTTCTTTCTCCGCCGGAAAGCATTCTTACTTTCTTCTCCTGGTCTGCTCCGTTGAAATTAAACCGTCCTACGTAAGCGCGCGAGTTGAACTGCCTTCCTCCGAGTTCGATTACTTCGGCGCCTTCCGAAATCGCCTGCCAGACTGTATCTTCAGGGTCAAGTTCAATGTGGCTCTGGTCGACATAACCTATCTTAACCGTATCGCCGACATCAAAATTACCGCCCGTGGGTTTTTCAGTGCCGAGTATCATTCTGAACAGCGTTGTCTTACCCGCTCCGTTCGGTCCTATAACGCCGACTATTCCCGCGGGGGGAAGAGAAAATTCGAGATTTTCAAAAAGTAGTTTATCGCCGAAAGATTTCTTCACGCCGTGCGCTTCTATTACCTTACTGCCGAGTCTCGGGCCGTTGGGAATAAAAATTTCGAGTTTTTCTTCCTTCTCCTTTGTATCTTCGTTAAGCAGTTTATCGTATGCCTGCAATCTCGCCTTTGATTTCGCGTGTCTTGCTTTGGGCGACATGCGTACCCATTCGAGTTCGCGTTCGAGAGTTTTCTTTCTCTTGCTTTCGGTTCTTTCCTCCATCTCAAGGCGTTTCGCTTTCTGGTCGAGCCATGAAGAATAATTGCCTTCCCACGGTATGCCCTCGCCCCGGTCGAGTTCGAGAATCCACCCCGCGACGTTATCGAGGAAATACCTGTCGTGCGTGACGGCGATGACTGTGCCTTTGTACTGCTGCAGGAATATTTCAAGCCATTCGACGGATTCGGCGTCGAGGTGGTTTGTCGGCTCGTCGAGGAGAAGAATATCCGGCTCGGTCAGAAGCAGTTTGCAGAGCGCGACACGTCTGCGCTCGCCTCCGCTGAGGTTTCCGACAATAGCGTCTTCAGGCGGGCATCTGAGCGCGTCCATGGCGCGTTCCAGTTTCGCGTCGATTTCCCATCCGCCTTTATGCTCAATAATTTCGGTAAGTTCTCCCTGTCTTTCAATAAGTTTAGTCATTTCATCGTCAGACATCGGTTCGGCAAACCTGCTGTTAACCTCTTCATATTCTTTGAGAATGTCAACGATTTCTCCCAGGCCTTCCATAACGGTTTCCTTCACTGTCTTTGTATCGTCCAATTCAGGCTCCTGCGATAGGAATCCTATTGAAAACTCCTTCGTGAAATGAAGTTCTCCGTCGAATTCGGTTTCGATACCCGCGATGATTTTAAGAAGCGTGGATTTACCCGAACCGTTGAGTCCGATTATACCAATCTTGGCTCCGTAAAAGAAAGAAAGGTATATGTTTTTCAGAACCTGTTTGTGAGGGGGAAAAAATTTATTCACGCCCACAAGAGAAAATATGATTTTATTGTCAGCCATCGATAAGTGTTTAAAAGTAAAGTTAACAAAACTAATGCAAAAATATCAGATAATTGCCGATTCTCAAGGGAAAAAGAAAAAATTTTTCTGTATACATTTAAAAATAAGTTTTTTACAATTAAGCAAAAGGAGGGTCTATGGATAACAGGTCTTCAATAAAAATTGTTGAGGAATACATGGAGCGATTATCTGAAAGGTCCAAATCCTCCATGCAGTCGGAGCGGAATACAAAACCCTTCATTACAATTTCAAGAGAAACCGGAGCGGGCGGATTTGATTTTGCCGCGAAACTTCTCGATAGGATAAACTGCATTAAGCCCGATGAGAAGTGGGCGCTTTTCGACAAGAATATACTTCAGAAAGTAATCGAAGAACACAACATGCCGGGAGAACTCGAACGATTCATGCCTGAAAAGAAGATTCCGGAATTTCAGACGGTTCTTGAGCAGTTGTTCGGTCTGCATCCGTCGGAACATAAACTGATTCACAAAATCAGCATGACTATCTACCACCTTGCTTATATCGGCAACATAATACTTGTAGGAAGGGGAGCGAACATAATTACCGCGGGACTTAAGCACGGACTTCATCTGAGGCTTATAGAGCCGCTTGAAAAACGCGTAAGTTACGCCGGAGAGTATTTCAACATTGATAAGGTGGCGGCTTTAAAATTCATTGAGACAGAAGACAAAAACCGCAGGGAATACATTAAGAAATACTATAGCAAAAATATTGACGACGGGCATCTGTACTCGATAATTTTAAATTTCGGACGGGTCGAAAGAGAATCGGCAATTAGAGCATTGAGTAAATTAATCAGCAGGATGTGCTAATCTATATCTTCGAGCAGTTCCGTTAGGAAATTTCTTAACTCCTTAAGGTCTCTGCGGATTTCTGTTTTGGCAGCGTCTTCGGGTTCTTCCTTGCGTGATTCGGAGTTGAAAAGACTCAGTTCTTTGGACTTTTTCGGTTCTCTCTGAAGATATGGAGAAGCAAATTTCTTTTTCTCAGGTACTCTCTGCTCTTCCTGCTGCTCTTCTTTGAAATTGTAAGTTTTAAGGAGCTTTTTAGCGCCTTCAATAGTGTATTTTTCGTCCCTGAGGAGTCTCTTGATGTATAGAATGAGTTTTATGTCCTTGTTTGTGTAAATCCTGTTGCCGGCGAGGTTTTTTGCCGGCTTTAGCTGTTCAAATTCCGTTTCCCAATATCTCAATACATACTGCTCCAGTTCGGTGATTTTACTTACTTCACTGATAGAGTAGTAAAGTTTCTTCATCGAAAACTTTTCTTTCATTGATACGTTACTTTGTTTCATAATGATTAAAATATCAATAAAAAATCAATAATGCAATACCAGTTAAAGAAACAATTCATATTTTTACCCGTTTACCCTTATTTATAAGAATTTTACACAATTTTATGTAAATTGCATTTTATAAAAACGTATTATTTGTTATGTTAATACGATTTCAATGAAAATGAATTAAATTAAAATATAATGAAAATAGTTAAATCTATATTAATTTTATCACTGCTAATGCTTCTTACTTCGTGTTCAAAATCACCCGTGATTCTGTACACAAACGGCAAGATATACACTATGGACGGCAAAAACACCGTTGTAGACGCGATGGCAGTACGTGACGGCAAAATTCTTGAGACGGGTAAATCCGAGGATATAA
>JAJTBN010000169.1 GCA_021286895.1 Bacteroidota bacterium
CGGCTCGTTATCGAACGTCAGATAATTCGATGTCCATTCGGAAAATTTTGATATGTTCTGAATCTTAATGCTGAAATCGAAACTTTCGCCTGCCCTGATTTCCTTTGGAATGGTCAGGTCGTCAATGTTTATTTTAATTGTCGTGCTCGCTTCATTCATTCCCGTTGTATCGTCCTGCGCTTTTATACCTGCAATGAACGATAATGAAATGAAAATCACTGAAAGATTAAATATTATCGTTTTCATTTAGGTTAGATTTATTTTGAGGAATATAAAGAAACTTAATTATAAAATAGGAAATATCAAACAAGAAAATTAATGATTGAAATGCCTGATAAAATCGGCTTTGTAGCGAGATTATAAGGAACCGGATTACATTTCGCTGACAAGCCGTATTTTGTTCTCGCACAAATCTCGTATTTCGCCGGCTGCTTTCCGTAATAGATGGTTTTCGGATTCAATTAATGAAACAGCATCCGAGCATTGTTCGAACCTTCCCAGATTGCGGTTTAGTTCTGCTATTGTCAGCAGATTCCAATTTACGGATTCGTAGTTCGCTATGTTCGTGGATTTTAGTCGTTTTAAAAATTCTTTAGTCAGAATTTTTATAGTACCGCTGAATCCGTCCGATATTATACCGGTAAACGTGTAAATGTCCCTTATTCTGCCGAATATTTCTGTAACCGTTTTCATTGACATCGCAATCAATTTATTCCTTTCGAAATTGTCTCCTTCCGCGTTGCCTGCAATATTCATGAGTTCGTCGTTTTCTTCTTCGAGTATCTGTATCAGCCGGCTGAGGTTTGCTCTTGCAGTATCGTTGTCGCACGGGTCAGTGAAAAAAGCCAGTCTGTTTCTTACTTTGTCGTTTAAAGCCAGCCAGTATCTTGTTAAGAGATATTTCTCTTCTTCTCTGCCGCAATACACGTGATTTCTTATAAACTTGTCGTATGTTTCAGGACCGTAAAAGACGGATTTTTGGGCTTTCATTACAAGTTCGTTTTCTGATGTCGCGAATAAAAGAGACTGATAACAGTTTGGGTCGGCGTAATCATCTTTCATCCAGAAAGGATACTTGCAGTTTTCGCAAATTACCGCCTCCGGTCGCTCCCTGTATAAAGTGCCCGTTATTTTTCCGTCTGTGTAATGCTTCGCCCCGGCAGTGTTATAAGACGGAGAACTAATCCTCGATACTATATTATCGCATTTCGGACATTTGTAATAATTCAGCGGTGTGGGATTATTTGCAGGGCTTCCGGAACCCTTGTTCCCGTAAAACGGCTTTGATTCGTATTGTTCATGTGAGTATAGAAAAGACGTGAACAGTATAAATATTATAAACGCAAACCTGATTTTCATTATTCAGTATTATTCCGGTGATTTTCAGTTACAAATTAAAAAAATATCAGATAAAAAAACAATCGTTTCCGCAGTCACGGAAACGATTGTTTTTTTATCTTGTGTAATATCTATTCGTATATTTTTCTACTAATCTTCTTGATATCGTTTCTGATATTCAGCGGTTTATTCAAGAGCCCCGGCGTAATCTTCGTCAGTCCGAAATTCGCTATCATGTAAGGTACGTCCGCCGCGTCGACTGAGTTGTCGCCGTTGAAGTCGCAGTTTAAATACGCTGTACTGCCGTACTGAACTATGAAGTCCGATACATCTACGGCGTCAATCGAACCGTCCTGATTCTCGTCTCCAACGATAAAGACCCAGACACTGCCGATTTGTTTCATGTTGTCTCCGTAAGCCTGCGCCGATGATGTCGTGAAATCATAATTGACAGGAACGTTTGACGAAAACGCCTGAGGCAGTTTGCTCCAGGTTTCAAGATGGTTTCTGTGCTTCACAATGATATAATAACTTCCGGATGCGGCCTTTGAAAAACTCAACGGTGCCGTTCCTGAAGAAGACAATACGACGATAGTGCTGTCTGCCAAAGCATGGGGTGAAGCCTGATTACCGAGATAAACACGCACGGTGTCAGAAACCTGATTTGTACCGTCCCAAAATCCTTCCAGATATACTTTCAGGTTCAGAGGCAGATATTGCGATGTCTGAAAATTCCAGGTCACCGACCAGACACCCGTACCTCCGCCGTTCGTGGCGTTGACCCTCCAGTAATAACGCGTTAATCCGAGCAGTTTGCCGGGCGGAATCGTCGTCTGCGAAATTATAACACCTGACGTATCCCAGACAGTCGAGGAAAAAAGCGAATCCGCCGATACCTGCACTCTGTATGAATTTGCAAGTTCGACATCATTCCAGTCAAGCGCTGTTGTCCTGCTGATGTTTGTGCTTCCGTTCGCGGGATAAGAAAGCAGCGGCGCGGACGGATTTACCATATCGTCAATATTCCGGCGCCAGACTCCCAGGCTGTTTGTTCCTGAAAAAATATAACTTCCCGAAATAAGCAATGATTGTATCTCGGGAAGAGGATTAAACCCCTGGTCGCGTTCGTACCAGTAAGCGCCGTTATTCGTTGTCATGTAAATACCGTTGTATGTGCCTGCGAATACATTCGTTCCCGATACCGTCAGCGTATTGATAGCCTGCGCCGATATTCCATTATTTATAGGCGTCCAGTATGCTCCGTTGTTGGTACTCAAAAAAAGACCGCCGCTTGTGCCTGCAATAATATTGCTGCCCTGAACCGCGAGAGTGTGCGCGTATAAATTTGTCAGTCCGCTGTTGACCTGCGTCCAGTAACTTCCGTTGTTCGTGCTTTTGTAAATTCCGTTGACCGTTCCTGCGTATAGATCCGTGCCGGAAAAAGCAAGCGAGAGAATGTAATTCGTTGTCAGTCCTGTGTCTCTTCTATTCCAGGATGCTCCGTTATTGGTGCTTAGAAAAGCGCTGCTGCTCGTGCCGATAAATATGTTCGTACCTGATACAGTCATGCAGTATACATCTTCTAGACTTATGCCTGCGTTAGTCGCCGCCCAGCTCGCGCCGTTGCTGGCAGTCACGTAAACTCCCGTGCCTGTTCCCGCGTAAAGGAAATTGCCGAGAGTGGCGAGGCAGCGTATGTTCATGTTGCCCGGCAGACCGCTGTTGACAGGTGTCCAGTTGCCGCCCTGATTCGAACTGATAAATACTCCGCCGTTTGTTCCGACAAATATATTGCCGTTCAAATATGTCAGTGCAAAATTATACAGTCCTGTAATACCTGTGTTTGTGAAATTCCAGAGTGTCCCGTTGTTTGAACTTGAAAACACACCGCTGTTAGTCCCTGCAAAAACATAAGAGCCCTGAGAGCCTATCGCGTTGATTCCCTGGTCTGTTGAAAGGCCGTTGTTTACCGTAGACCAGTTAGCGCCGCTATCGGAACTTATAAAAATTCCGTCCCAGCTCGTGCCTGCGAAAAGGCTGCCTCCGGATATTCCTATAGTATGATAGTCGCGTGTTACAAGTCCGTTGCCGAGCGCCGTCCAGTTGGCGCCGTTGTTAGTGCTCTTGCAAATACCGGGAGAAACCCCGGCGAATATATTCGAACCGAAAACCTGAAGGCAATATACAAGTGAACTCGTCAGCCCGCTGCTTGAAGAAACCCAGTTCGCCCCGTTGTTTGTGCTCATGAATATTCCGCCGTTAGTTCCGGCGAATACGCTTGAGCCCTGTATGGCAAGAGCATGAATGTAAGTGTTCGAAAGCCCGTTGTTGACGGCTGTCCAGCTTGTACCGCTGTTTGTGCTCAGGAAAACGCCGCCTCCGTAATATGTTCCTGCGAAAATAGTCGAACCGGATGACGCAAGGGCGTAAACTACATTGCTCGTCAGACCGTTGTTAACGGCGTTCCATGTAATGCCGTTATCACTGCTTAGAAAAACGCCTCCCGTGGTTCCGGCAAAAATGTTCGCGCCCGAAACAGTAAAAGCGTTAACGAATTTGTTTGATAATCCGTTGTTCGCGGCTGTCCAGTTCTGTCCGTAATTTGTGCTTACGAAGATTCCTCCTCCGAAGGTGCCGGCAAAAAGGTTTGAGCCCGAGACAGCGTAACAGTAAACTCTCCCGTAGTAGGGACCGCCCGTCATTTCCCACTGTGCTTGAGAGGTGTTAATCGATAATGTCAGGTTGAGAATTATAAAGAGCGGGAGGAATGCAGAAATCTTAATAAAACATTTCTCCATTATTCGCTTTATAATTTATTTGAAGGTGAAATTTAAGTAATAAATATCCGATAAGAAACATTAAAAGCCAAAAAGTAATCGTATAAAGACAAATTTAAACCGTTCCGTAATAATATTTGTTACATTATGAAATGCCGGCAAACCGCCGGACATTTATTGTTAAATTCAAATTGGGTTAATCGGAAAATGAAAAACAACAGCGGGAAAAAATTGATTGCGAAGCAGGCAGAAGAACTTCTTGGCATTCTTGAACAGCGTTTCGAAAAATATACGCTTCACCATAAAGGTATGGACTGGTCCGCGGTTATGAAGAAACTTATATCGAATCCGGGGAAGTTATGGTCATTGAACGAAATGGAAAAGACGGGAGGGGAGCCTGACGTAATCGGTTTCGATAAAAAATCAGGTGCGTATATATTCTGCGATTGCTCTCCCGAAAGCCCGTCAGGCCGCCGAAGCCTGTGCTATGACGGCGAAGCGCTCGAATCGAGAAAAGAGTTCAAACCGAAAAACAGCGCTGTCGAATTGGCTGCGGAAATGGGAATCGAAATTCTGACGGAAGAAGAGTACCGTGAACTCCAGAAACTCGGAAAGTTCGACACGAAAACATCGGACTGGCTTAAAACACCGGCAGATATCAGAAAACTCGGCGGCGCTATATTCGCCGACTTCCGCTACGGCACAGTATTCGTGTACCACAACGGCGCAGAATCATACTACGCCTCCAGAGGATTCCGCGGATTGATAAAAATTTAAAATATTAAATAAAATTAGCGTTGAAATACTTCACTTCAAAAATAAAATTGGTGTTGTTTATCTTCCTGATTAATTTGTTCCCTGTAATAGCCTTTTCCGGACCGCCTTACGATACGGATGACCCCGAACCCGTGGATTTCCGTCACTGGGAATTTTATTCCGCGTCTCACATTACACACGACGACGAAGGCTGGAACGCGACCATGATGCATTTTGAGATTAATTACGGCGCCGCTCCGGACTTGCAGCTTCACGCGATAGTGCCTTTCGCTTTCAATTCTCCCTCGGGAGAGAAAATATCGTACGGGTTGGGTGACGTTGAGTTAGGAGCAAAATACAGGATAATCAGGGAAACTAAAGACGTCCCCATGGTCGGAATTTTCCCGCTCGTAGAATTGCCGACGGGAAATTCTTCGAGAGGACTCGGTAACGGCAAAGCGCAGATTTTTTTGCCGGTATGGGTGCAAAAAAGTTTCGGGAAATGGACAACTTACGGAGGCGCAGGGTACATGATTAATTTTTCCGAGAACGCGAAGAATAATTTATTCCTTGGCTGGCAGGTGCAAAATCAAGTTGCTAAAAACCTGAATATCGGTACTGAACTTTATTATAAATCACCGCAGGACGAAAACGGAAAATCCGAAGTGCGTTTTAATGTCGGCGTAATCTTCGATATGAACGAACATAATCACTTGCTCCTTTCCGCAGGCAGAAGCATTCAGGGGCCGGTGAAATCGCAAATGTACATCGGCTATCAGTTGACGTTAGGTAATAATTAAAACATTAAAATAATTTTCTGGATAAGGTTTTCTGAAAAAAGATACCTTTAAGGTTTGCCATTCCGCGAACCCGCGAAGCAACTCGCTCTTGTAATGCGGAAATCCATCTTTTATCCTTCTTGTTTTGATTGCGGAACAGACGGGACTTCCCGACTCAAACGGGACGACCTCCTGATACAATCCTTAAATGCAAGGTACTGCCAGAAATAAAAAATGCCGGGTTTATGACCCGGCATTTTTGCGGAACCGACGAGACTTCCCGACTCAGTCGGGACGACCTCCTGAGTTATATTTCTCAATCAGCCATTTTATATAATTCTTATTCTTCATTCTCTTCAGTGCATATTCTCTTTTCAGCGCTTCCGACTTTGTTGCATACTCTTCGAAATAGACTATTTCCCATGGTATAAATGCTTTTGTAGAGCGGCTATTCCCATTGTTGTGTTTATCAAGTCTTTTGGAAAGGTCAGAACAACTGCCTATATAATTTCTATCAACAATTTTACTTTTTAAGATATAAGTAAAAAACGGCATAAATGCAAAATGCCGGGCTAATGACCCGGCATTGTTGCGGAACCGACGAGACTTCCCGAGTACTCGGGACGACCTCCTTGTTAAAGTTCATTATTGATAATTTTGCTCAGAGTTTCTTTGTTCTTAATTCTTTTTAAAGCATATTCCCTTCTTAATGCTTGTGATTTTGTTTCGTATTCTTCATAATAAATAATTTCCCAAGGTATATAAGCTTTTGTCGAGCGGCTATTTCCATCGTTATGTTTAGCAAGTCTTTTGGAAAGGTCAGAACAACTGCCTATATAATTTCTATCAACAATTTTACTTTTTAAGATATAAGTAAAAAACGGCATAAATGCAAAATGCCGGGCTAATGACCCGGCATTGTTGCGGAACCGACGAGACTCGAACTCGCGACCTCCTGAGTGACAGTCAGGCGTTCTAACCAAACTGAACTACGGCTCCACTTTTATAACGACTTACAAAATAAAGATTTTGACTGATAAATTCCACACCTTTTCTATTCCAAAAACCTAATTTTATATATTATTGATAAAAAAGGGCTGCCTTTCGGCAGCCCTGAAGAAGAATTACTTTCCCTTTTTGTTACGTAAATATGTTGCCTCGAATTATTATTTCAAGAGTACCATTTTCATTACCTTGTTGAAGTCTTTCGTTTCCATCTTGTAGAAATAGATTCCGCTGGCGAGTTTAG
>JAJTBN010000170.1 GCA_021286895.1 Bacteroidota bacterium
TCCCTTGTCGCCGCTCTTGAGGACTAAAACTCCTCCCTCTCCACCATCAAAATCAGATTCTGCGGAACGATGTAATACTTCTCGTCCTTATACATCACCTCCACCGTACCCTTCTGCATGAATATCGCCAGGTCGCCTTCCTTCACCTGAAGCGGAATGTACTTCACCTTCTCCTCCGCGTTCTTCCACATTTCCGCCTCATCCTCCGATGACTGCGCCAGCGGATAACCCGGCCCCACTTTCATCACGTAACCATACTGCACGACCTCTTTTTCCTGCACTCCGGGCGGGAGATACAACCCGGATTTGGTTTTTTCCGACAGGGACTTCGGCTTAATCAGCACCCTGTCCCCCACAATCATTAAATTCCTTAACTTGTTTTCTGCCGCTCCCATAGTATGTTTTTAACTTCATTCTTCAGAATGGGGTAAAAGTTACTCAAATTCTCTTTTCATTTCACCCCAAAATCCACAGCGCTTTTTACATTGCAATATTTCATCTTAAAACAAATCTTACTGAAAAACAAAAGAATGAAACTTCTCGTAAAGCCCGGCGAAAAAATCAGCATGAAAGACTTTGACCCGTCATGGACGGGCGCGTTCTCCGACAAGGACGAAGCTCTCGAAAAACTCACTTCGGACATCGAGCGCATGTCGGAACTTCAGGACAAACTCTACGCCGACAACCGCTACGGCCTTCTCATAATATTTCAGGCGCTCGACGCCGCCGGCAAAGACGGCACCATTAAGCACGTGATGTCCGGCATCAACCCGCAGGGCTGCCATGTCGTAAGTTTCAAAAACCCGTCGGCGGAAGAACTCGACCACGACTATCTCTGGCGCTGCGAAAAGAACGTGCCCGAGAAAGGCCGGATAGGAATATTCAATCGATCGTATTACGAGGAAGTGCTCGCCGTGCGAGTTCATCCCGAATTCCTCGAAAACCAGCACCTGCCCAACGACGGGAAGAACGGCAAAATATGGAAGCAGAGGTTCGAGCAGATAAACAGTTTTGAAAAATATCTTACCGAGAACGGAATAGTGATTCTGAAATTCTATCTCAACGTCTCTAAGAAAGAGCAGAAAAAAAGATTTCTCGAAAGAATCGACAAGCCCGAAAAGAACTGGAAATTTTCAGCCGCCGACGTAAAAGAGCGCGAACACTGGGACGATTACATGAACGCCTACGAAGACGTGTTCAACAACACCAGCACAGACTGGGCGCCGTGGTTCGTAATCCCTGCCGACAAAAAGTGGTTCACACGCACGACAGTAGCGGGAATAATAGTGCAGACTCTCGAAGAACTCAAACTCGAATACCCCACGGTATCAAAGCAGCACCTCGACGAACTCCAAAAAGCAAAACAAATCCTGCTGGAAGAGAAGTAGATGCACACAATTATCAATTGTAAATTTACATTTTAAACTTTACAATTTGAATTATCATTAGTCCCGTAGGGGCGAAACCGAATAGCAAAAAGAGTGTACAAAAAAACAGCCCCGAAGGGGCGGCATCCATGTCTATTTTTTCTCTATCCTTTTTCCCTTTAATACATACCTTCCCTTTAGATCTTGTGAAAAATATACTTTGACCATAATTTTTCCCTTTCGCCAAAATACTATGCCGGGGTCAATTATATAACTGTCAAGGTCACCTATGAAATTCAAACGAAGTAATTTTGCACTTACTAATGAATCAACTGTGAATAACTTGATTCCATATGTGTCACCAACATTCATTAGCTCATAGTCTCTTAAATCAGTATCTCCGTTTGCATTTTTTCCAGATAAAACAATGAAGCCACTCGTATCCGCATCCGAGTAATTACTTGGAAACCATAATTTATAATAATTCACAAATAGGGTTGAATCGATCCCGTAAAGCCTAATAACATATTCATTACTTTGTTTGCTCGAAGAGCAACCTGCAATAGCTAAAACAAATAATACGTAGAAAACAAAACTCAAAATAATATTTTTCATGCTTCTAAGAATTTCATACATCTTATCAACAATAATTTGAATTTAATTAATTGTAAACTTGTTCGCCCTCTTGCAGAAAGAAATAACCTTCATCTCTCCGACTTAGCCCACGGCTTCAGCCGTGGGAACCGGTTCAGCAAAACATAAAACCGTTTCAACGGTTTTAAGGCTTTGATGCCGCCCGCTCCGCGGGCTTTCACACTCTTTAATCTTTTTACTACCAATATATCACCCGCTTCGCGGGTTCACAATGATGAAAGTTGTATTTCTTCAGTTAATAAAGTTAAAGAGTCATCGTGCCGAACCGTCTTTCGGAGGCCTGTAATCTATTTTACAATTATAATCGTTTTTGATTTCTTAAATCCCTGACGTAATAGCTTATTCGAATCGACGACTCGAAAATCATTTAGAGCAGATGTTGGTAAAACAAATTTCTTTTGTTCGTTTTTAAACTTCAATAGCGCCGCATGGAAATCTACTTTGAATATGACGTAATTAATCTTTTCATTATTCTTCGTCCAAATTATTTTATTTGAAAGCGAATCTGTGCGTATTATTTGGTTTATTCTTCCCCAATGGTGGATGTCATCTGGATCATAGTAATGATAATAATATAAGAAATACGACAAATCATCCTTCGCAATGTTATTTCGAATTCCACTACCATACCGAACTAAATCAAAAGTGCTAACTCCGTCTAATTGGTACATTCTGCAAGAATCACACTCCATTAGCTCTAAGGCACTATCAATTAAGATATTATCGGGTTGTTCCCAAGTTCTTGAATTTATAAAGTATATTGTGGGATCTAGATATTTATTAGGTATTTCTTCTTCGGAATTTACAAGTGAGGAGCGATACTTTGAATTAGAATCAATCTGTATAATCAAATAGCCAGAAACATAATAATCATTATTTATAAGCTCTATGTCTTTGTATTGCAAATCTGATGAATATTTTAATATTACGTTATTCATAGGACTTCCTCTGTTGATTATTATTGTATCCTGTGCGAGAGTGCTTTCTTTTGTGAGCATATAAATGATAATAAGTACCGTCAACTTAATGATTCTGATAACCATATTGTAAATATTAAATTATTTCTTCATTTTGCCAAATCTAAGCTTGGTAACGTTCTTCTGGATTCCGGCGTATAAGAGCGAACCGCTTCGCGGTTTCGCCTGGATGACAAATGTTATTTACTGCTAACTGCTATTTCCCCGCTCTCAATTACTAATTATTAATTATTAATTACTAATTATTACTTGATGTATCGAAAATCCGTTCCCGCCTTCAACTGCACCAGAAACTCGTACATCAGTTGTATCGTCTTTTCAATGTCGTCCTTGTGAACCATCTCGACTGTCGTGTGCATGTACTTCAGCGGAATGGATATCAATGCCGATGCCACGCCCATTCCCGAGTACGCGAAGGCGTCCGTGTCCGTCCCCGTCGCGCGGTAAACCGTGTCGCGCTGGAATTTTATCTTCTTCCTGTTCGCCGTGTCGATTAACATGTTCAGCACGTTGTTGTGCACAGCCGGACCGTACGTCAGCACGGGTCCTTCGCCCGTCTTCGTGTCGCCCTGCGATTTCTTGTCGTACATCGGCGCGTGAGTGTCGTGCGTCACGTCTGTTACAATCGCCACATTCGGCTTTATCCTTCTCGATATCATTTCAGCGCCGCGCAGTCCGATTTCCTCCTGCACGGAGTTCACGACGTACAATCCGAACGGAAGTTTTTTCTTCTTCTCTTTCAGCATCCTCGCGACTTCCGCTATCACGAACCCGCCCATCTTGTTGTCGAGCGCGCGCCCGACGAAATATCTGTTGTTCAGCATTATCAGTTCGTCCTCGAACGTAGCCACGCATCCCACGTGTATTCCCATTTTCTCGACCTCCTTCTTTGACATGCATCCGCAGTCGAGAAAAATATTTTTCATCGAAGGCGTTTCTTCCGTCTTCGGGTCTCTTACGTGTATCGCCGGCCATCCGAACACGGCTTTCACAACGCCCTTATTCGTGTGTATGTTCACGCGTTTCGAAGGCGCTATCTGATGGTCCGAGCCGCCGTTCCGCTTCAGGTAAATGTATCCCTTGTCCGTTATGTAACTCACGAACCACGAAATCTCGTCCGCGTGCGCTTCAATAACAACCTTGTATTCAGCCTTCGGGTTTATTATCCCGACAACCGTTCCGTATGTGTCGCTCATGTATTCATCGACGTACGGCGTGACGTAATCGAGCCATACTCTCTGCCCGGGATATTCGAAGCCCGTCGGCGACGCTGTGTTTATGTATTTTTCAAGAAACTCCTTGCTCTCTTTTCTCATTTTAAGTGCAAATAAATTTTACAAAATCGTTTAAAGTGATGCCGCCGAAGTAATACCTCAGGTCTGTGTCCTTCAGCGCTATTGATAACGCGTCTTTCCTGTACGCGGTTCCTGTTATGATTTTCTCTACGTCTTCCGAATCGCCGTACCCGAGAAAGTCGCCGAAGAATTTTATGCTTTGAATTTTTCCGTCTTTCACGAAAATTCTCGCGTCAATCTGCCCGAACTCGAACCTCTGAACTTTTTGTATGTTGAATTCCGGCGAGCGCCCGAAATTCCACTCCCACGTCCTGTATTTCGTCTCCGAGAGTTTCATTACTTCTTCCCATTGTTCGTCCGTTAGTCTCAGAACGGGCAGTTCGTCGTACTCTTTGAAAACGTTGTCGGTTATCTTCTGCCTGAATTCCTCAACCGAAATCTTTTCTTTCAGAAACTCGGAAATGTTCGCGACTCGGCTCCGCACGGACTTGATTCCCTTGCTCTCTATCTTGTCAATCTTCACGTTCAATGCCTGCACAACGTCCTCTATATGCGAATCGAGCAAAAGCGTCCCGTGCGAGAACATTGTTTTCAGGTTCGTGAACTGAGCGTTGCCGGATATCTTCCGTCCTTCAACCGTAATGTCGTTCCTGCCGCCAAGCTCTGCCGCGACGCCCATCGACCGCAGCGTGTCTACGACAGGCCTCGTGAACTTTTCGAAGTTGTGAAAAAATTCCGGCGAGTACTTGGTCATGAAACTGAAATTCAGGTTGCCCTTGTCATGGTAAACCGCTCCGCCGCCGGATATCCTCCGCACGACTTTTATTCCCTTCGTGTCCACGTATTCCTTGTTGATTTCCTCAATCGCGTTCTGGTGCTTGCCGATTATAATGGACGGCTCGTTAATGTAAAAAAGCATGTACATCTCGTCGCCCATGTCGAGGTTGCGAACGCAGTACTCTTCGAGCGCGAGATTTATAGTCGGGTCGTGTATGTCCTTGTTGTCAATCAGTTTCATTTATTTCTCCGAATAGAATTTACAGTTATCGATAAGCATACCGGCATATTTCACAAGCCGTGACTGGCTGTCGGGGCTTAACCGCGCGGCTTTTTGGAAATCGTCGGCAGCCGGAACGAATCTCCTGAAAAGATAATAATTGAAACCGCGCTTGAAGTACAGGAGATAATTTTCCGGGTCGTTCGTGATTGCATCGTTGAGATAATTTATATTGTTCTCAATGTTGTCGAGTATAAGCACGACGCCCTGAGATTTAAAACTTGAAAAATATTCGCCTGGATAGTTGCTAAGAATGCGTTCGATGTCGTTGTAGAATCTCGTCGTGTCGTCGAGTTCCGTGTATATCATGGCGCGTACGTAATAGTAAAGCGGGTTTTTGTTGTTCAGGTTAATTGCCGCGTTAAGGTCAGTAAGCGCGAAATCGTACTTGTTCAGGTCGAGGTTGGCGTTAACCCTTCCGAAATACCCGTCGGGATTCGTCGGGTCGTTCTGTACCGCCCTTGTAAAATCGTCGTATGCGTTCTGAGGCATGTTAGTCTTTACGAATGCATAACCGCGGCTTACGTAATAAGGCGAGAAGTAGGGCTTCAACTGAAGCGCCGCGTTGTAATTACGGAGCGCGTCGTCGAATTTCCGCTGAGATTCGTAACACATGCCGCGTTCGTAAATTGCTTTGTCGTCGTTCGGATATGATTTAATGTAATCGTCGTAATTCTTAATCGCTTCGTCAAAGTTGCCGGCGACGTAATTCCTGTACGCGTTGTCATACGACGGAATTCCCTTTAACTGAGCGGAGGCAAATCCCGCGAGTAACAAGAATATTAATATCGAAAGAGTAATTATCCTCATAGGCATTTTTTCGAAATATAGAAATCACGACACTTAAAAATCAGTTAATTATTAATACTGAAAATTTGTATGGAACAGAAAAACTGAAAAAAATAAAAGAGAATTAACCATTAAGGCACTAAGAACAAAGGGTTTTCTGTTTAATTTACCAATAAGACACTCAGAACATTAAGGTTTAATAAGGACAGCTGAAAAATATAATCCGTATCCGAGAGTCTCCCGGTTTCAACCAGGGACTCTCGGACGCTACGCAAAAAACCGCACCGAGAGTCCCCCAAAGAACGGGGAGACTCTCGGTAACAAAGAAAATAATCGCTTATCAAAAGTCTCCTTTAAAATCTTAAGGAATTACGAATGCAGTTATGTCATCGCTGGCGGGGCCGGACGCCGAAGGCGGACGGTGGCGGGTGAGAATAAAAAACGGGAGCCTGTTGACTCCCGCTATAATTATACATTGTAGTTTGAAGATTGAAGATTGCTCTACACAGTTCCGAACTTCGCGGTAAAGTGTCTCAGGAACTTCGGCTCTTCTATTATCTTTATTCCGCGAATCTTGTTCATGTTATTCTTTATCTCAAGGAATACTTCCACGAGATAATCGATGTGGCTCTGAGTATAAAC
>JAJTBN010000171.1 GCA_021286895.1 Bacteroidota bacterium
ATCAAGAGGATTCTTTCGAGAAGAACATAGGGCTTATGATTAGCGAGGAGGCGTCGGCTTCATCGCCGCTGAAACAATTTATGAGTTCCGTTCTCGCGGATATGTACTGGACGTATTACCAGCAGAACAGGTATAACATACTGAGCAGGTCGAAAGTAATAAATTTCAAACTTGAGGATATAAAGACATGGGACGCGTCGAGGTTCATAGAAAAATCTATAGAATATTACAAATCCTCGCTTTCAGAGCCCGCGGTATTGCAGGGAATTGAAATCGGGAATTTCAACGACATACTGAACAACTACGCGTACGACAAATACATTCCGAACGGGAGGAAATACAGACCCACACTTTACGATTTTCTCGCGCATAAAGCGCTTAATTTCTTCATGAACAAGGAAGCGGGCGTGATTAAACCCGCGGAGCAGTTTATACTGAACGACCCGGTTTACATGAGCGAAACGAAAGACTTCGCGAATCTCGATATTAGTACGGGAGACGTTTTTTCATTCGATTATTACGCGATAACAATCTTAAGGGACCTTGTCAAATTCCACATGAACGACTCCGACCCGTCCGCGCTAATTCATTCGGAACTAAGCAGGCTTGAGTTCGTGTATTCGAGTTCGGCGAATACGGAAAAGGAGAAATATTATCTTGAAGCGCTCGAAAACCTCAAGAACAGGTACTCCTCCGACCCGAATTCGGCGTTCATAGATTACGATATCGCGAATGTTTATTACGAAAGAGGCCAGAAGTACAATCCCGATATGTCGGAGGATTACAAGAACGACTACAAGAAGGCGTATGAAATCTGCCTGCTCGCGTCTCAGAAGTTTCCCGAAGCAGACGGGACAAGCAACTGCCGCTCTCTTATTAATTCTATTGAAGAAAAGAGCCTGCAGATGACTTTCGAGGCGGTGAACGTTCCGGGAAAACCGTTCAGGTCGCTGGTTTCGTACAAGAATATAAACAAACTTTATTACAGAATTGTAGAGACTTCATACGACGAGATAAAGAGTCTTGAAGACGCGTACCTGAAGACATACAACTACACCCAATATCAGAAAGACCTCATAGAAAAATTCAGGAACAAGAGCGCGGTAAAAACATTCACTGTTGATTTGCCGAATGACGGCGATTACCAGACACACAAGACTGAAGTGAAGATTCCGGCTCTGGAACAGGGGCTGTATGTGCTTCTGGCAGGCACGGATGAGAATATTTCATACGCTGAAAACGCCGTAACGTACTGCCTGCTTAACATAAACAGCATTAGTTACATAAATAAATACGCGCCCAACGGAGATATCGAATATTATCTTCTTGACAGGGACAAAGGAACTCCACTTGCGGGAGGGACCGCAGGTGTTTACGTAGAGGAATACAACTATGACAAATCGAGATACGATTACAACAAGGATGGAGTTTACACCGCAGACGCGAACGGATATTTCAAAGTGCCGAAGGCCGGCAAGTACAGAAGGTTCTATCTTGATATAAACTACGACGGTCAGAATCTTTCGACGAAAGGACTTAATTTCGGATACGGTTACAGTTACATGCAGGAAGCATTCTGGCAGAATGCCGTAACAGACGAGGTCAAGGAACCGATTCCCTATCAATACACGTATTTCTTCACGGACAGGTCGATATACAGGCCCGGGCAGACTTTATATTTCAAGGGAATAGTACTCGAATACAAAGGGAACGACAAGAGCATTAAGCCGAACGCTCAGGTTGACGTTCAGTTATTTGACGTGAACTACCAGAAAATTTCCGGGCAGACTCTTACAAGCAACGAATACGGCACAATCAGCGGCACGTTCGTACTGCCGTCGGGCGGGCTTAACGGACAGATGCACATACAGACAGCCGAGAACACCGGCTCGGCGTATTTCTCCGTTGAGGATTACAAGCGGCCGAAGTTCGAAGTCACATTCGAGCCGGTCAAGGGCACATACAAACTCGGCGAAATGGTGAATGTTAAGGGGTTAGCGAAATCGTACGCAGGCGCGAATCTCGACAACGCTTCGGTAAGTTACAGGGTTGTCAGGAAAACATATTATCCCAGATGGTGGTATGACTGGTATTATTATTACTACTACTCCCCTGCCAAGTCAGAAGAAGTCGAAGTTACGAACGGCACAGTAAAGACGAACGTAAACGGAGAGTTTGACATAAATTTCAAGGCGATACCCGACGAGTCGGTATCGCGCGACCTGAAGCCGTACTTCACTTACAGCGTCACTGCCGACGTGACGGATATAAACGGCGAAACGCATTCGAACGAAACGAGCGTATCGGCAGGTTACAATTCACTGATACTCGGTGTTAACATTCCCGCGGATGTCGACAAGAATCTGGAGAATAAGTTCGGGCTTATAACGACGAATCTAAACGGACAGAAGGAGCCTGTCGAAGGCAGTATAACGGTTTACAAACTCAAATCACCCGACAGAGTATTCAGGAGCAGACTCTGGGGCAGGCCTGACAGGCATATTTACACAAAAGAGGAATTTTACAAAGACTTCCCTCTCGACCAGTACGACAACGAAACTGACTACACAAAATGGGACAGAGAAATAAAAGTGCTTGAGACAAATTTCAACACGGCGAACGATTCGATTCTCGATTTAAGCGTAATGCGCGGATGGAATCAGGGAATGTATATGATTGAGATGACGGCTAAGGACAAGTCAGGGGAAACACAGACGGAAAAAATATATTACAACGCGTACAGCACGGGCGAGACAGGTCTGTCGTACAGGACGTTCGATAAATTCATAGTAAAGAAGAACACCTGCGAGCCGGGAGAGAACGCGGAATTCATATTCGGCTCGTCGCTTCCCGACACGAGAGTTCTTTTTGAAGTGACGTCGAGAGGCGAAGTAGTAAAAAGGGAATGGCTCAGCATGAACGGCGCACAGAGATTTTTCTCGATTCCCGTAACGGAATCGATGCGGGGCGGACTGAAGTACAATCTCGCGTTCGTGAACTCCAACCGAGTAGTACTGAGGACGCAGAACGTTGACGTGCCGTACACGAACAAGATGCTCGATATTACTTTCGAGACATTCAGGGACAAACTTCTTCCGGGCGCCGAAGAGGAATGGAAGATTAACATAAAGGGAAAGACGGGCGACAAGGTAGCGGCGGAAATGCTGGCAACGCTTTACGACGCGTCTCTTGACGCGATAAAGCCGCACAACTGGGCATTCAACATACTGGATTATTTTTACAACGAGCGCACATGGGAAAGCAATTTCTGCTTCAACACAAACAGCGGATTCCTATATCAGGAGGACTGGAACAAATATTACAACGGCACGATGATATCGTACGATTACCTCAACTGGTTCGGCGCGCCCGTTTACGGAGGCTATTATTACGGCCAGATGACATTAAAGAGCGACAGGAACAAAGGATACGACCAGGAACGACTTGACGGCATTATGCAGGAAACATCGAAGATATCCGACCAGATGGAGAAAAAGACAGAGGCGCCTAAGAAAAAAAGCGGGAAAGACAAGGACGGAAAGGGCGACGAAAAAGAGGAAACAGGAATTACGACCGAGACTAAGCCTGTGAGCGACACAAGAAAACCTGAACTTACGGAAGTCGTCGCGAGAAAAGATTTCCGCGAAACGGTTTTCTTCATGCCCGACCTGAGAACAAACGAGAACGGCGACGTGACGATTTCATTCAAGATGCCGGACGCTCTGACGAGATGGAAAATGATGGGATTCGCGCACACGAAGGATTTGCGGTACGGATTCGTGAACAAGGAACTTATCACGCAGAAAGAGTTAATGATAACGCCGAACGTTCCGAGATATTTCAGGGAAGACGACAAGGTTGTAATAACGGCGAAGGTAACTAATCTTTCGCAGGGCGACCTAAGCGGAACGGCTGAACTTCAGTTGAACGACGCGCTGACGGGCAAAGTCGCGGATACGCAGTTCAAGAACGAAAGCGCCGCGAAGACTTTTGAAGTGAAGCAGGGACAGAGTATAAACCTTTCGTGGGAAGTTTCGGTCCCCTACGGGTACGAGGCGGTTGAATATAAGATAGTCGCGAAAGCGGATAAATACTCTGACGGCGAATCGTCCGTGCTGCCTGTTCTCTCGAACAGGATGCTCGTTACCGAAACAATGCCGATGTACATACGCGGCAACCAGACGAAGAATTTCACGATGAGCAAACTCGTAAACAACAACTCCAATACGCTTACGAACTACAAATTGACGCTTGAGTTCACGTCGAACCCCGCGTGGTACGCCATACAGGCGATGCCGTATCTTATGGAATATCCGTACGAATGCGCGGAGCAGGTATTCAGCAGGCTTTACGCGAACAGCATAGCGACGAACATAGTGAACTCGAGTCCGAAGATAAAAGAAATTTTCGACACATGGAGAGACATTCAGCCTGACGCTTTGCTTTCCAACCTTGAAAAGAACGAGGAATTAAAATCGCTCATGCTTCAGGAAACGCCTTGGGTATTCGAGGCGAAGAACGAATCCGAAAGGAAGAGAAGAATTTCGAACCTGTTCGAGTTGAACATAATGAGGATGGAACTTGACAGGGCTGTGCGTAAACTGAAATCGATGCAGGTGTCGAGCGGCGCGTGGCCGTGGTTCGAGGGTATGCCCGAGGACAGGTACATTACGCAGCACATTATCGCGGGATTCGGGAAACTCAACAAACTCGGAATCAGGAAACTCGAAGACGACGCGAACGTTTCGGAAATGGTTCACAACGGACTTGAATATCTCGACCTACAGATAAAGAACGACTACGATTATCTTCTTGAACTCGAAAAGGAAGGAAAGATAAAAATGTCCGACAACCAACTTGGTTATTATCAGATACATTATCTTTACGCGCGGAGTTTCTTCAAGGACATTCCGGTCGCGGAGGATTCGAAAATGGCTTTTGATTATTACATCGGACAGGCGGCGAAGTACTGGAACAACGGCGGCTGGTACAGCAAGGGCATGATAGCGCTGGCGCTGAACAGGTTCGGCAACAAGGACGTGCCGATGGGTATCGTTAAGTCGCTGAAAGAGAACGCATTGTATTCCGAGGAACTCGGAATGTACTGGAAAGAAAACGTGTGGGGTTACTACTGGTACGAAGCGCCGATAGAGACGCAGTCGCTGCTGATTGAGGTATTCGACGAAGTCGCGAACGACGCGAAATCGGTCGACGACATGAAGGTTTGGCTGTTGAAGCAGAAGCAGACGCAGGACTGGAAGACGACGAAAGCCACAGTGGAAGCGGTTTACGCTTTGATACTTAAAGGCAACGACTGGCTGGCGACGGATATGCTTGTTGACATTTCGCTCGGCTCGCAGAAAATAGATTTAAGCAAGGAATCGGATATAAAGACGCAGGCGGGCACGGGATACTTCAAGACGTCGTGGTCGTGGGGCGACGTGAAGCCGGAGATGGGAAATGTTTCGGTGACGAGGAAATCGAACGAAGGAATAAGCTGGGGCTCGCTGTACTGGCAGTACTATGAAAACCTCGACAAGATTTCGAAATCGGAAACGAACCTGAAGATTGACAAGAAACTTTTCCTTCAGCAGAACACTCCGACGGGACCGGTGATAACGCCGGTAACGGAAACAACCGCGCTTAAGCCGGGAGACCTTGTGATGGTAAGGATTGAGATAAGAACAGACAGGGACATGGAATACGTGCACATGAAGGATATGCGCGCGGCAGGATTCGAGCCTGTGAACGTGATATCGCAGTACAAGTATCAGGACGGACTGGGATATTACGAAAGCACGCGGGACGCGGCTACAAATTTCTTCTTCGGGTATCTGCCGAAGGGAACGTATGTGTTTGAATATCCGCTGAGGGCGAACCTGCCGGGAGATTATTCGAACGGAATAACGTCCGTGCAGTGCATGTACGCGCCGGAGTTCACGAGCAACAGCGAAGGCGTAAGGGTGAAGATAACGGAATAGAAAAAAGTTGAAACATCGCGATTATAAAGAAGGGGCCGTAAGGCCCCTTTTTTTATTCTCAATGGTAAAAGAATGAAATCCAGTAAGGTTGATTCAAATAAATAAAGTTGTTTCTATTTATTTCACTACATGGGAGACCGGCATTAATGTAATGAACAAAGGTATGTTATTTACGGAGAAATGATGTAAATAATTTAGTAACTTAAGAAAATCATAAAACCACAATTATGGAAAGTAAACTTGCAGGAGGCAATCCTTCCCGAAACTCTTCCACGAAAGGAAAGAGAGCGGACAGAATAACAACGCTGGTATTTTTCATAAGCGTACTCGTATTCTTTACGGGCTATAACTTTTCCGACAATCCTCCAAACGGGTGGTATTTGCAGACGATGCCGGACCTAAACGGGGCGAGTATAAAAGACATTACATTTACCGATAGTCTTAACGGATATGCAGTTACTAACATAGGAAACAATAACAGTTATATATTAAAGACAGCAAACAGGGGAGATAATTGGTCTATTGTATACACATATACGTATCCGTTTTCGAGAATAGAATTTGTAACCGCAAATATTGGGTTTACGAATTCATTTACAAAGTTATTCAAAACTACTAATGCGGGATATAACTGGGATTCATTAGATTTACCCGGAATATTTGGAGATGATATGTCTGTGTTGAATAAAGATACAATATGGCTCGCAATGAGCGAACCCCTCACAGGCGGCGTCTTCCGCACGACGAACGGTGGGGTAAACTGGACACAGCAGTTGTCGGCGGGGA
>JAJTBN010000172.1 GCA_021286895.1 Bacteroidota bacterium
TCAATTTTAATATTTCCTGAAATCCATGATTTAATGAAAAACGGGTTCGGCACAGCGTTACCGTCTTTTGCCCCGGCGAGAAATTTATCTTTTACGGGAATTCTCCACGCAGACATCATCTCATTTGCAATCCTACCGTCAAGAACGTATTTTTCCCAGACATCGGATTTGATATGATTTGCGTTCTTTAAGTTTTCAACAGCATTATCGAGATGGTCCCTCAGAATATTTTCCTTTGCATCATGAAGGTCCTTTTCGCTTATAACGCCGAGAAGTTTAAGAGCATACTCCTTTTGCGCGGTTGGAGTATTTTTAAGGAAGGAAATAATTTCCTTCCAGTTGCCGTTGCTGCCCGTAATAAATTTAAAAGCGTTTAAATCCTTATATCCGTTTTCCGCAAGAAAACTGACAGCCCATGCAGAATCTTTAAAAGTGCGCATGTACGCGTTTCTTATTTCATCTTCTTTCTGAAGGCGGGCATTGTTTTCTTTTTCGTCTTTATCGGAAACCGTATTGATTTTCTGTTCAGGCGGAGGAATAAGCAAGTACTCTTCATAGCCGCCATCATTAAACCCGTCCCCTATCGCAATCAGGGCTGTATCAGTTTCCTTTATGCTGACGACTTTATAGCCGAAATTATTTCCTTTGTTCGCCCATATCATGAGCGTGCCCATGCCAGTAGTGAAGTCGGTGACGCCCGAAAGATTCGTGTATGTTTTCGCAAGAGGGAAAAACTCGGCGTAGTTATAAAGTTGGAATTCCACTTTAGCATTTTCGACCGGAGCGCCGGAATTATCAGTTACTTTGACGAATATTTTCTTAACCGGAGTATAGTTCCCCGTTCTGTTGATTTCGGAAAATCTCTGTTCGCTGGCTACAACGGGTTCGCCGCCGTTATATTTTCCGTACACGCGCGAATTGACGAGCATAGTGCGAGTCGAAGGAGCGGCAAACCAGCCCATATCGAGGTCGGGTGAAGGTTCGCAGGCGCCGAGGAAATACCATTTCCCGTCAACCCAGATTTCGACCCATGCGTGATTATCGTCGGTATGCGCCCAGCGGGGAGTATAAACCTGTCTAGCGGGGATGCCGGCGGTTCTGAGCGCGGCGACGAAGAAAGTGGATTCCTCTCCGCACCGACCGTACGTAGTCCGCATAGTGCTGAGCGGAGCGCTTGTTCTTTCGTCCGACGGTTTGTATGTAACTTTTTCGTGGCACCAGTGATTAATCTCAAGGGCGGCGTCCTTCATAGACATGCCTTTAACCCTGTCGATAATCTCATCGTACATATTTGTCCGGAAATCGTCGAGGTTTTCGTTGTTTACGCGGACGGGCAGCACGAAATGATAGAACACATCGCCCGGAATATTTTTACCCCACGGAGTTTCTTCACGCGCTTTGAGGGACATTCTGACGTTATCGAGAAAATACTTTCCGCTGTAATCGGCGATATCGCTCAGGGGCAGGTATGCCAGAAGAAATTTGACCGCCTGCAGTTCGTCAGCATTTTTTGTTTCGCCGAAGACGGAGGACAGTTCGCCGAATTTGCTGCCGGCGAGTTCAGACTGGATTTTAAGCATCGGCTCCAAACCAGAATCAAACGCTGAGTCTTTTATAATCTGGGCATTTCCGGCAGAGTTAAAGCCGGTTATGAGCGAGCAAACGAAGAGCAGGAAAAGTATTTTTTTCATCGATAATGGTTTTCGTAATTGAATAACTATCATCAATCAACATATAAGAATTGCGATTATTTTTCAATTCTCTTTTAAGCGGTAAGCCGCGGAACTATTCAGGCGATAATCTCGAAAGAAGGAGAGACTTTGACGTTGCCTTTAATCATAGCCCAGACGGGGCAGACGGACTCTTCCGACAATTTTAAGGCTTTGATAACATCATCGCCAACAACGTCTTTTGATTTGATTTTATACGCAATAACAATTTCTTTGAACGCGTTCGGCAAGACATCGCTTTTAACGCCTTCCGACTCGACGTCAAGGCCAAGTATTGTCTTACCCATTTTGCGGAGAAGAAAGACGATTGAGGTCGCGCTGCATCCCGAGAAACTCATGAGAAGAAGTTCAAGGCCGGTATAGCCCTTTCCGTCTCCGAGAGGCGGGAAATAATCCATGCTGACGTAGTCGTTATCGCGGGCGCTGCCTTTGAACAGAAGTTTATCGTTCTTCAATGAAAGACTTACAGTAAATGAATCGGACATAAACAATATTTTAAGTTAATCAGACACCAAACTGAAGCAGGTGATGGTTCAGATGTTTATAAATAAGCGAATCCCATTCTTTCATGGAAAGTTCGCCGAAATAAGGATGCGGGGCTTTATCGGAAGAATCCGGGTTCACGCCGCCGAAACGCTTGATGTAGGCGATGAGAAGAATTTTATTGTCGTCGAATTTTCCGTTATCCCCGACAAGAAATTCTTTTGTAGTCGCGAGATTTTTATTAAAAACATCCGTATCGAAAAGACGGTCTCTTACCATTCTTCCGATTCTAAGAAACGTTTCGTTATGTTCGGGAACAATTTCCCCGAATGCCATTTTAAGGCTGACCGTGCAGTGAGTGAGCATAGTCGTGGAATTCATAGAACCCCAGAGCGGTTTTGTGACTTCGGTAAGTTTTTCGATTCGCTGAATGAGTTCTCTGTTCTCAGCTGAATTAAACAGACTTTTCATGAAATTCCTCCGTATGATTGAGATAGTCTTAATTCAAAAATATACAAAAGGCGGAAATAATGAAACATAAAACTACTGCATTAATTACATAAAAAAACATACGATTAATAGGTACAAGATTACCGAATAAACCGACGATACTATAATAATATTTTTATGAAGGGAAAGAGAATTTTTCATATCGATGTTTTCTATTGATACGGAACAGAAGGATATACGTTTCAAAATCCTGAAAGAGGATACTAATCGGGCGTATATTATTCATCGTAGTTAAAGCCATGAATTACTAGGCGGAAACAAAACAATGGTTTGATTTTGCGGATGAATCAGGGCGTGGAACGGGTTGTTAGTGGTTTTTATATGTTGATATATCAATAATTTATAATTAAATTTTTATCGAATTTTTTCAAAATTAAAATTGTTTTAATTTTAAATTTCAAAATCAAAGGAATCGCTATGAAAAAATTAATTTTTATTATTTTACTATTTTCATTTTACGCAATTAATTCATTCGCACAGAACGACGACATGAAGAAGTGGATGGATTACATGACGCCCGGCAAGGAGCAACAGGCGATGGCAAAGTTAAACGGCGACTGGAATTTCACGTCGAAGTTCTGGATGGACCCAGCGGGTGAACCGCAGACTTCGACCGGCACGGCTAAATTCGAGTCATTATTAGGCGGCAGGTATTCGCAGTTGAAAGTCGCAGGAAAGATGATGGGCATGGATTTCGAAGGAATCGGCGTCACGGGATACGATAACGGCAAGAAAAAGTATTACAGCACATGGGTTGACAATTTCGGCACAGGCATAATGACGATGGAGGGGGTTTACGATGAAAATTCAAAACAGACAATATATACAGGGAAAAGTTTTGACCCCATATCGAACAGCGACATGGACATGAAGCAGACAGTCAAAGTTATAAATGACAATACGTGTGAGATGGAAATGTTCAGCATTGTCAACGGCAAGGAGTTCAAAAACATGGAAATAACATACACGCGCAAATAAGCACGGATTGGTTTTATAAATAAAGAAGGGATAGAATTGGAGACAAGAAAATGGTTAGAGTCAATCGGAAGTTCGATTGATTCGCTTGACGCAGGCAAGTTCGCCGAATTCCTGACAGACGATTGTGTATTCAGGTTCGGAAACCAGCCGGAAGTAAATGGAAAGCAGGCAACGAAGGATTACGTCGCCGCGTTTTTCGGAATGATAGGCGGATGCAGGCACAAGGTAGTGGACTTTTTTGTAAAGGACAATTCGATTGTCTGGCAGGGAGAAGTGCTTTACACAAGAAAAGACGGCAATAAGGTCAACATAAACTTTGTGAATGTTTTTCACATGAGCGGGAATCTCATAAAGGATTACCTTATCTACATCGACAACGGACCATTGTTCGCTTAAAGATTAGAAGCACCGGTCACGCAGGCCGGTGCTTTAATTCTTCTTATTAACCTGAATTAATTCAACCGGAATTCCGTTCTCTTCGATAAAAGCGACAACATTACCTTCAGACGGAGAATTGGGTTCGATTATTACGTTTCTTCCTTTTATAGCCTCATAAATATCTTCGACTTCAAAAGCGACATGCGGTTTTGTCTTAACAATTTCGGGAAGGGTACAGTCATCTTCGTAACGCATCAGTTCAATGCCGAAAGCGCTTTGTTCAAAACCAAAATGATAGACTTTGTAATCTTTGAGGTAAACCTCCCCTTTCACGGGTTTGCTGACCGGAATACCGACATGGTGGTACTTTAACGCTTTGTCCATGATTGAGTAAGATATTTTATTTATAGGAATAATACGCCGTCATACTGTAGCCGTCGGGCGAAGTAATCACTTCTTTTTCTATTAGACCGTCGGGGCGGTACGTATAAACGATATTGAGCGAGAGCGTGTCGTATCCGACAGGAGCGACTTCTTCGTATTTTATTTTTACGACATGACCGTTATCGTACGTAAAAGCGCATTTCAACATTTCTTTTTTCTGAACAGTGAGAGATATTCTCTGCACCGTGCCTTTATCGTCGCAGAAGAATGCCGCTTTCTGTTCGGAGTCGGGATTATTTTTTATCATAAAGACAGCGTCATAGTCGGCAGTCGGCGAGCCGTAGACGAACAGCCATGCGGCGCGGACGCTATCCATGCCTTTAATGACCATATCGGCGTCGGAGACCCGGTTATCGTCGTAGTACCTGTAAGTGAACGCGGCGATTTTTTCTATATCGGTTGAAAGTCTGTGTCCCGCGTTATCAATCTTCATCACGATTGAGAGCCTTCCGTAATCGACGGTAATTTCATTTACATTATTTTTCATGAAAAGGTCGGCTGTGCCGGTGAAATTATACGGGCACATATACATCATATCAAGCATAGCGATTTCAGGGTCGGCGTCATTCTGCGGAAAGACTGCAGAGGCGTAAGCCAGGAAGGCCAGCAAGGCCAAGAGAATTTTATTCATACGGAATATTTAATGATAATGAAAAGCGAACTAATATCTTTCCGGAATTTTCCCCGGTTTTTTAATGAAGAGCAGATACACCAGCGCTAAATAAACCAAAAGGCTGACAACAAGAATACCGTATTCCATGACGAGGTCTTCTTCTCCATTTATAATATCATGGAGCGCGAGCCAGTCAAGGACAAGGAATGCAAGCGTAATGACAGCAGAAATTAAATATTTCATTTAAGTTCTCTTTGTTTAACTACTCACGTTAATGTAAAAAGTCTGTATCGCAATATAAAGTCAATCGGTAAATTCGACCGCTTCAGGGATTACCAGTCGCCGCTCGCGCCGCCGCCGCCGAAGTCGCCGCCGCCGCCCGAGAAGCCGCTGTCGGATGACGAGGAAGATGAATCGGACGATGACGAATATGAATCGGATGAGGAATAAGATGATGATGAATATGAGTTATATCCCGAATAACCGCTGCCGGACACGTAGCCGCCGCGGGAAGCCCTGCGGACGCTAAAGACGACAATCACAACGATGAATACGACAAGCCCGAAAGGGAAAAGGAAAATAATCCAGCCAACAGCGGATTCTGTGCCGGACTTCTGAGACTGATTATTCCCGGCTTTGTACTCGCCTTTAACCGCGGCGATAATCGCGTTTACACCGTTTTCAATGCCTTCGAAATAATTTCCCGTTTTAAATTGAGGCGATATGACATTCGCGATAATCGATTTTGAGAGCGCGTCGGTAAGAGCGCCTTCGAGTCCGTAGCCGACTTCAATCCTGAGTTTACGGTCGTTCTTCGCGATAAGAAGAAGGACGCCGTTGTTGCTTCCTTTTCTTCCTATTTTATTTTTTGCTGCGATACGAATCGCTGCCTCTTCAATCGGTTCGCCGTTAAGAGACGGAATCATGACGACAACAACCTGTGTTGACGTAGAATCGAAGAACGTTCTAAGTCTTTTTCTCAGAGTGACGAGTTGAGACGGGTCAAGCGTGCCGGTTTCATCTGTAACGTATTCGGTGAGCGCGGACGGATTATCAATTTGCGATTGACCGTTCTCCTGCGGATACAGGAATCCGGTAACGAAAAGTAGAAACGCGGCTATAAAAATATTTTTCATTTCTTCTCCCATGACATACTTTTATACTGGCATATTTTAAGATAATGAGATTGTGGAAAACGGAAAATGGGAAACGTCACAGGGTTCTTTTATACGAAAAATTCAGGGAAAGATTAGAAGTGACGGCATAATGCAAAATAAAAAATCCGCCCGAAGGCGGATTTCTGTTTATTTATGGAGCGAGAACTATTTAGAAAGCACCATTCTCTTAACACCCGAGTAATTACCCGCTGATAGTTTATAAAAATACACGCCTCCCGCGAGTCCGGAAGCGTCGAAACTTACTTCATGATAGCCACGGCTCATTTTGCCGTCGATGAGAGAGGCGGCTTCCCTGCCGAGTATATCAAAGACTTTAAGGGACACATAAGCGTCCCCGGGAATATCGAATGAAATCTTTGTCGATGGGTTGAAAGGATTAGGATAATTCTGATAAAGCGAGAAGGCGTCCGGGGCGCCGGTATTATTCGTGATGCCGGTTAATCCTC
>JAJTBN010000173.1 GCA_021286895.1 Bacteroidota bacterium
TGTTCATTCTTTTATTCATTTTATTTATAATGCTTTTCTCAACTTTCTTATATCTTTTTGTATATCCTCGATATTATCGTATTTCCCTAAAATAACTCTGTATTTTTCGGCGTTTCCGTTGTTAAATTTCTGCACTATGACGTTTAAGTCTTTTAAAGCGGGATAACCCGTAATTTCGGAAAGATGATTCCCGGCTTCTTCTTCCGTATCCCACTCGGATTCCAGCAGCCCTATTTTGCCTTTATCTATCGAAACAAATAAGGCGGAGTCGCTTTCTTTGCCTGTGTCCGCGCTGTTGCCGGAGTTGTTCGGTTCATTAATTCCCAAATTCGGCTGCTCGGTATCTTTCCGGTCTGAACCGAAAGCATTCTGATACAGGATGGAGTTGGAGATTACGGGGGCAATTCCGTTATTATTGACTGTGCCTATGTAAATCAAATACCCGGCTAAAGAAAGAATTATTATGACGAAAGCAACAGTGAACCTTCTCACCAGCGCTTTCGTCGATATTCGGTAATTCGTTTTTCTTATATTCAGGCCTGTAAAAGGGTCGTCGTGATAATTTGTTCTGTTTTCAGGCATCCGCGTCTTCGTTTCGGATTCGGTATTTCTGAAATATTCATCGTTCATTTCAACCTTGTTGCCGAACGGGTCCTTGTATATGTATTTATCCGCCGTCATCTTAATGTTCTTTTTCTTCATCTCGCAGTATTTTTCGAGATGATAAATCGCTCTTCTGTGAAATCCCATGCCTGTTCCCGAATACGGTATGAACGCGCCCATTCCCTGTCGGACTATCATGTCTTTTGTATGAATTTCGGCGAATGCATCGCAACTGGTACGGTGATATGTTTTCCCGAATTTGCTTTTAATAGGAACGACCGGAATCTGGATTCCGTGATAACCTTTGTAGCCTATAAGGAAGTTGTAAAGTTTCATTGAGTACGGATGAATAAAGTCTTCCGCGTCATGCACGATGATAATTTCAAACTCCCCGTATGCTTTTTCGAATTCCGTTATAGCGGCATACAGGCTGTTCAGGTTATCGGCTTTTGTAGTCGGACCCTCTTGAGGATTTATGCAGATTTTTATGCGTGAATCCCTCGCTGCTACTTCTTTTACGACTCTTATGGATTCGGCATCGTTCGGGTATAAGCCGACAAAAATTCTGTAATTTTTGTACTTTATATTTCCAATGGCGTAACTAAGTGTTCTTCCAATTACGCCCGATTCATTCCACGCCCCCATCATGATAGCGATAGGCTTTTCAATCTTGTCATGCATCTGCGAAAAATCCGGGAACTTACTTTTGTGTCTTCTGCGCAAAAACCAGTACAGCAAATCAAGGTACAGGTCGTCAAGACCGCTTACGGCGAGCAAAACGACGGTTATCCAGAGTATTATCTGTAAGATTTCGTAAATCATACTTTGGATATTGTTCTGTTCGGGTATGGATTTATTAGAGCGTTTCTTCCCGTAACGACAGGAAATGAAACGTTTTTGCGGACAGAAGCCCCCTTAAAACTTAATTGTTTCAATTTCTGAATTACCCTTTCTTAATTTAAAACCTTAATCCGGTTTTTTATTGTAACCCTTCGATATTATGAATATACTTTCTTACCAGTTCGGCAAATTTCTTTTTGTATCTCGGCAGAGAAACTCTTATAGCCCAGAACGAATTACAGTTTTCCCATTCGTTCACAGTGAATCCGTTCTTCTTCACGACGGCTTCGTAGTCCATCGGCATAGTAGGATTGTACGGGTCTTTCAGCAATGAAATTTCGCACTGGACCTTTGCGTAAATATCAAGCGTGCATGGAACACGTTCAAAATACTGGTTTTCCAGAGCCGTCTGATATAACGGCAGGAACAACGCGAATGTTCTTCCTTCGTCTGCCGGGTCATTTATTTCTTTCTCCCATTCTTTTTTAGCCTGTATCCAGTCCTGAAAATCGAACCCTTCGCTTTCGATTATATCCTTGTACATAATTTCATCTTCGCCGGCACTCATAATCTTCACCATTAATTCTGCGAATTTCCCAAGTGAAATCCCGTATTTATTTTCTTCTGCCATCACTACGCTATATTCACGAAGTTGAAATGTTTCCAAGGTCAAACGAAACGGTTTTAATTTATAAAATTTTCTTCTGTGTATTTATCATTGCCTTATCATCCGCTTTTTTTTGCGCAGAACCTTTCCCTGTTGATTTCCGCGTTACTTAATATTTCGTTTTATCTACAGCAACCGCAAAAAAAGTATAAGAGTAACAGCATTGGCTTATTTATTCAATGAATGGTTTGCCCGGGGAATTAACGGTCGGTGGGAGGAATTAACGGCGGCGATTCCAGACGGTTAAGTACGTGTTTCAGAAAGCCGTTATCTGAACTACTATTATCAATTTTTGTTTTAATCATTATCCGGGGGCTGCTTGCAAAGAACCATAAAATACAGATGTAATAATATATTCGGACTCTCTGTCCTTTTTATCTTACTGACCTCATGCGTCTTGAACGCGCAGGTAAATCAATACACGAACTTCACTACGGAAAACGGTTTGTCCAATAACACGGTAAACTGCCTGTTTCAGGATAAATACGGTTACTTATGGATTGGAACCGATAACGGCCTTAATAAATATGACGGATATGTGTTTACGGGATTTCATTCGAACAATTCCGACTCAACTTCGCTTTCTAATGATTTTATAATATCTGTTGCTGAAGACACATCCGGAGATTTGTGGATAGGCACGGCAGCCGGCGGCCTTAATCTGTTCGACAGGAGGTCACAGAATTTTAAGCATTTCAATGTTGTAGGTTCGGGTTTGCGGCCTATCTATTTGAACGACATAGCATCAATGAGTCCGGATGACAGCGGCAACATATGGATACATTCCCGTTCAGGCAGGATATTCCTGTTCAACTGTACGGGCAGAACATATACGGATTACACTCAAACGATACTTGGAGACCTGAACATCCCTCCCCGCGAAATAAACATAATTCATTATGCAGGGAATTCGGTTCTCCTGATAGCAACAGCCGACGGACTGGTAAGTTATGATATAAAGAACAAACGCGTCGAGGTCTTAAGACACTCCGACGACGACCCTAAAAGTATTTGCAATAATTTTGTCGCGTCGATTTTCAGAAGGAGGTCGGGAGAACTGCTTATCGGTACCGCCGGCTCGGGGCTTCAGTCTTTTGACCCCGTTTCGGGAAAATTTTTGACCTATGATATCAGCGCGGTTGTAACGGAAAACACAGAGAGAAAAATTAATTGTATAACAGAAGATAAAGAAAATAATATTATAGCGGGCAAAGAAGATGAGCATTATATAATAAAGATAGAATCGGAAAGCGGCGCGCCTGTTATCATCCGAAAAAACAGTCAGGTCTTCGAGTTGCCCCCCGATAAAATAGTAAATGTTCTTTTTGTCGATAACAATAACATATTATGGGTAGGACATCATAATCTGGGACTCGGGAAGTACAACCTGAACCCGCCGAAATTCGGTTTTCTGTCATTCAACAATAAAATCACCAAGACTGAAGCCGGGCGAAAAATAATGGCAGTATGCACAGACGACAAAGATAATCTCTGGATGGCCTCGGTAGACGAACTGATTTTTTATAATCCTGTTTCGGAATATTTAAAAATTATTGACAATACCAGCATTAACAGAAAAATATCGAAAGGGAATTTTATAAGTTCAATCGTTAGAGATTACGACGGAAACCTCTGGATAGGCACGGAAGGAGCGGGCCTGATTAAATTCAACACCGGGAAAGAAACGACCGTTGTTTATAACAGTGTTGTCAATGATGAGAACGGCCTGAATTCGGATTATATTAAGGCTCTTTATGTCGACAGGAACAAAACGCTGTGGATAGGAACTTCGGATAACGGTATTTGTACATTCGACACCAAGAGCGGGATTTTTAACGCGATACCTATTACGTATTCGGATTTCAATCGAATTAACAACGACAACGTTTCCGTATTTTATGAAGATGAAGCGGGAAACATGTGGATTGGAACATATAACGCAGGATTAATATGCTATAATCGGAACACGGATAAAATCATTAGGTATAAATTTGACGCAGGAAACAGGAACAGCCTGAGTTCGGACAAAGTGCTGTCAATATGCGAGGATAAGTCGGGAATCATTTGGGCGGGAACGGATAACGGGTTGAATGAATACGATGTAAACAGCGGCGGATTCAATCATTATTTGAGAAAAGACGGATTAATATACGAAATAATAAATGCTTTGATTGTCGACAACAGGAATAACATCTGGATGGCAACAAATAACGGTATTACAAAGTTCTCAATAGCCGAAAAAACTTTCCGCATCTATAATCTTTTTGACGGGCTTCAGGGAAAGGAATTCCGACAGTCATTCTGCACCAGCAGCAAAGGCGAAATTTTCTTTTGCGGTACCAACGGGGTGAATCATTTTTTCCCGGACAGTATAAAAGACAAACCAAACAACTCGAATCTGTTGATTTCCTTTAAATCGCCTCACGGAACGGTTTATGACGGAGAATATTTGTTCGGACAAAAAGAATTGAACCTTGATTATACCGACAATTCGTTTACATTCGGATTTTCCCTTCTCGACTACACGAACCCGTCTTATTATACTTACGCGTATAAACTTGACGGAATCGATAAAGATTGGACTTATACCAAAAATATAAAATCCTCTGTGTATACGAATCTTGAGCCGGGGAATTATATTTTTTCCGTAAAGGCCGTAAACAGCGATGATGTCTGGACACAGCCCGTATCGGTTGTAATCCGTATTTCACCTCCGTTCTGGAAAACGTTATGGTTCAGGCTGCTGTTTGCTTTAACCGCGACTATAATAATTGTATCGGTTTTCAACAGAATTTATTATTACAGAAAGTATAACAAATTACTTGAGAATGACATATACGACAAATCCGTTGATCTTGAAAAAACGAATCTTAGCCTTCAGAAAGAAAGACAGAAAAGAAAGGAAATCAAGGAAAATCTGAAATATTCGGAAGAACAATACCGTCTTATCGTTGAAAATACAATCGAGGCTATTGTGATTTTTCAGGACGGTAAAGTTATATACACGAACCCGAAGGCAAAACAAATTCTTGGCCATGACTTTGAGAATCTTGTGACCCTAGAGGGATTCCTCGATTATGTACATCCAAAAGACAGGGAAATGTTCATGGAAAAATATTCTTCCGCCGCGGATGAAAACAGGTCAGGAAACATATATTCCGTGAGCCTCATACGTAAGGGGCATCAGGAAATTATCGTTGAGATTAATTCAGCCGTACTTCCGGGAAAAGAAACAAAATCCGTAATATTATTCATAAAAGACATCACAAGCAGAAAAAAAGCCGAAGACAACATAAAGAGCGCGCTTGAAAAGGAGAAAGAACTCAGCGAATTAAGGTCAAGATTCATTTCGATGACGTCGCATGAATTCCGTACGCCACTTACTTCAATAAACACATCAGTCGAGATACTCGAGAAATTCAGCGAGCGCATTACACCCGAGCAGAGACAAAACAATCTGATACGCATACAGGAAAACATACAGAAAATGAAAAAACTTCTCAATGATGTTCTTGTAATAGGCAAATCAGATGCGGGTATGTACAAACTGAAACTTGAACCAACGGACATCAACCTGCTATGCAGCCGGATAGAAAGCGAATTCTCGGAACATCTCGCGGTAAAAACAGGACACAAAATTTCCTTCGAAGCGGAAAAAGCCGGCGCGAATGTGCTTCTTGATAAAGATTTAATAAGGCAGGTAATAGAAAATCTCATAGGAAACGCGATTAAGTACTCGCCTCCGGAAAGCACCGTATATTTTAGAATGAAACTGTTCAAGCGGTATATTGAATTCAGTGTGAGGGATGAGGGAATAGGTGTTCCGGCTGATGAAAAAAACAACCTGTTCGAATCTTTCTACAGGGCAAGCAACACAAAGGACGTTCCCGGTTCCGGTCTCGGTCTGGCGATTGTTAAACGGGCGGTTGAACTCCACAACGGCAAAATAAGAGTCAAAAGCGAAGAAGGAAAGGGCACCGAATTTATTTTTGTGATTCCATTAATCAGAGTTCCGTGAAAGTTCAGTTCATTCTGAGTCTTTTACTGTTGCGCCTGCTGACAATGAACGGCTCGTCTACTTTATCAAGATAAACCCTGTATGAATAGTTTGACCATTTTTCGAACTTCTTAGCGAAATCAAGATTGATAATCGTTCTTCTGTGAATCCTCATAAAAATACTGCAGGGCAGGATTTTGTCCCATTCTTTCATCATTCTTTTTACAACGGATTTCTGTCCGTCGGCGGTAAATATTGTGCTGTATTTTTCCATAGATTCGATGTAGACTATGCCTCCTATTCTGAAGTTCTGCGGCCGCCCGTTAACGATTAGCAGTATCCGGGATTCTTTGTCGAGGACTTGTTGCTGATTAAGAGGGGATTCATCGTTAACGTCCTTGCCGTTCGTGTAATAATTTATCAGATTTTCTTTTTTCCGTATTCGCTGCTCGATTGAATTTATTAATTCATTTGAACTGTAGGGTTTGCAAAGATAGTCATCCGCGCCCAACTGAAGACCGAATTTCAGGTCGTTCATCTCAGCTTTCGCAGTAAGGAAAATAAACGGAATGACCGCCGTATCTGGATTCTTGTTTAGTTCTTTGTAAACTGAATAGCCGTCAATAACGGGCATGGAAATGTCGCACA
>JAJTBN010000174.1 GCA_021286895.1 Bacteroidota bacterium
GATTGATTGACGTTCAAACTCCCGATTACCCGTCGGGAGAAGTAGAATATATTCATTTCGAGAATAAGAATGAGTTTTGGATGCTGGCCTTTAATAGTTACGTTTATCATAATATCAATAATACGTATATAACATATAAAATCGATAGTACTTATATACCATTTTTCTTGAACAAAAATAACTCGGGAGAGTATAGGATTTTCGCGGTAAAGTATTTAGGAAATCAAGATGATGACAGAGTGCTCAAAGTTTATTCATTTCAAAATAATCAGTGGGAAAATGAATATACAGATAAGATACTTATCAATACCGAACTTCAGGGATTAGGGACTCAAGTTGAAAATAATGTAATTCGGTATGGTAAAACAGGTTTGTATAAGTATCTCAATGGAAACTGGATTAAGTATTTTGATTTTTATGATTTTTATCCATATCAAAATGATGGAAAAAGCTTATCAGAATTTTTTATTTGCGACGATCGGACGCCTCAAAGATTTCACAACATTTATTACGGATTTAATAATCATCTATATAAACAAACCGAGCATCATATACCGGAAGGTTCTAGCGCTATTTGGCAAATAGTTTATAAATTCAACCGTTATTATATTATGTATTCCCCTGATGAAGGGTATCTAAATAATTTTTCTATAGCAACTACGAAAAAGGTTAAGTGAGATTTTGTTCTAGTGCCTATGTTCCAGCGTAAGCTCTTATTGAGATTGTGTTTCGAGTTACGAAGCTGGGGCTTCGTAACGAGGAGAGATGTTTCGATTCTTCAAGCAATAAAAAAACGGCTGCCCTTGCGGGCAGCCGTTACCTCATTAACTTCTTATAATTTATGCTGGTGAATTATAAGTCTTGCAGTAAAATGTCTTGCTGTTGAAAATATTACATTTGTAATGCAAACGCTTAAACCTACGCCGGAGAGTTGTAGGTCTCCGTTATGGGTTCTTTGAAATCTTTGTTGAGTATCATGTTCTTCACGTCTTTCGCGATTGTTACGCATTTGTTCATCGTCATGTAAACGTTGTCGACGAAAAGACGCGTTTCCTCGAAGTCCATTACCGCGGGCTTCTGCGCTATCGCGTCGAAGAGTTCCGCCTGTATCTTGTCGAGAAGCGTTATTTCCATCGCGAACATTTTTCTGTTCGGAAGAGCCGCAGGCATTACTGTCTTCACCATGATTTTCTTTACCGCGGGTTTCTTTACCGCGGGCTTTTTCACGGCGGGCTTCTTTACCGCGGGTTTCTTCGCGGGCTTTGCCGCTTTCTTTACAACTTTCTTTGCTGTTTTCTTTTGTGCTTTTGCCATGTTCAAAATATTTAAATAGGGGGGAGCGGGTCCCCCCGTGTTTTTAACTTATGATATGAATCTGCCTCTCGGCGTATAGTGCGTGTGCAGAAGTTTGTGCGAAAGATGTCCGCAGGGTCCTTCTGTGAAGAATTTTTCGTATATCATCTTCACGTACGGGTTGTCGTGCGATTTTCTCATCGTGAGCGATTCGTCTTCGTCGTAAATCGCTTTCGCGCGCGCCTGTCTGATTTCGAGGGAAGTCGGAATCGGCTGTCCGCCGCCGCCGATGCATCCGCCCGGACACGCCATGAATTCTATGAAGTGGCATTCGCTGAACTTGCCGCCGCGCTTTATGTCGTCGAGAATCTTCTTGGCGTTGGCTGTGCCGTGCGCTACCGCTACTTTCAGCGTCGCGCCTTTGAGCCAGTTCCAGTCTTTCACGAGATGTTTCAGTATATCGGGAACCGGACCGACAGCGTTAATCGGAAGTTCTACGTATTTGACTCCTTCGAATCCTCTGACGGGAGTGATGTTCGCGTTCGCGAATATGTTTTCGGTCTTGTTGCCTGTTACGAATTCGATTACCGACCTTAAAGCCGCTTCCATTACGCCGCCCGTCGCGCCGAATATAAGACCCGCGCCCGAGGCGTCGCCGAACGGACTATCGAAGTGCGTCTTCGGCATTTCGGGAAGGTGAATGCCGGCTTCCTTAATCATCTTAGCCATTTCACGTGTTGTGAGACCGTAGTCGACGTCCTTGTAACCCGAGTCGGCCATTTCAGGTCTGTTGCATTCGAACTTCTTCGCGGAGCAGGGCATTAACGCTACCGAGACAACGTCTTTCGGGTCGACGCCGATTTGCTGCGCGTAGAAAGTTTTTATTATCGCGCCGAACATCTGCTGAGGAGATTTCGCAGTCGAGAGGTTCGGAATGAATTCGGGATAGAAATGCTCAAGGTATTTCACCCATCCCGGCGAGCATGATGTAAACTGCGGGAACGCGATACTCTTGTCGCCTTCCACGAGCGCTTTATAAAGCCTTATTATTAATTCCGTGCCTTCTTCGAATATCGTTAAGTCTGCGGTGAAGTTCGTATCGAAGACAGCGTCGAATCCTATTCTCTTAAGGGCTGTGTTAAGTTCCATAGTCATTGATTGTCCGGCGGGCATATCGAAGCATTCCGCGATTGCCGCTCTTGGCGACGGGGCGGTCTGAATAACGACGTGCTTTGTCGGGTCGTCAATGGCGTCCCAGATTTCGTCAGAGGGGTCGTTGGCATGCAGAGCCGCTGTGGGGCATCTGTTGATGCACTGACCGCAGTTGATGCAGATAACGTCCGCGAGGGGTTTTTCCATGAAGGTGCCGATATGCGTCTTATCGCCTTTATCTATGGCTTCGAGCACGCCGACTTCCTGAAGGTCGATGCATGTTCTAACGCATCTCTTGCAGAGAATGCACTTGCTCATATCGCGGATGACGGAGTACGAGGATTTGTCCATTTCGTACGCGGGCTTGTCGCAATGTCCGAACGTATAGCCGTCGACGCCGTATTCCTGCGCGAGCGACTGGAGTTCGCAGTTGCCGTTCCTAATGCATGAATAGCATTCGCCGTAATGTTCGCTGAGGAGAAGGTCTATAATATGCCTTCTCGCTTTTCTTACCTGCGATGTCGATGTTTTGACCTTTATCGGAGCGGTTATCGGGAACGCGCACGCTGCCTGAAGCGTTCTCATTCCTTCTACTTCGACGACGCAGACGCGGCAAACGCCGGCAACGCAAAGGTCGTCGTGATGGCAGAGTGTGGGAATATGAATCTGGTTCATCTTGCACGCGTCAAGAATAGTCGTTCCGAGAGGAACCGATATTTTCTTTTCGTTTACCTCAATAGAAATCATCCCGCCGATGGTGTTTGTGTCCTCTGGTTTGGGTACCTTGAATTCCTGCTGACTGACGGGCGCTCTTGATATTTTTTTATTATCCATTTTTATGCTTCGATTTTATTTAATATTTCATCTTTGAAATTGTCGAGAATTGAAATGAATGAGTTGGGGCTCGACTGACCCAGTCCGCATTTCGACGCAATCTGCATCGTATGTCCGAGATCTTTAAGTTTATCTATATAGTCAAAAGTGAATTCGCCTTTTTCAATCATTTCAACGCCTTCGAGAAGTTTGATGTTACCGATTCTGCATGGAGTGCACTGTCCGCATGATTCCTCGACGAAGAATTCCATAAAGTTCTTCAGCACCGAAAGCATATCCCTATTCTTTCCGAAAATCATAATCGAACCGCCTGTCGCGGCGTCTTCATAAGCGAGTGTTCTATCGAACTGCAACGCGGGGATGCAGACTCCAGACGCACCGCCGACCTGAACGGCTTTGGTATCCGCGGCTTCGACGATTTTAAGGAGGTCTTTAATCCTGGTGCCCCACGGAAGTTCATAGACTCCGGGTTTCTTGCAGTCGCCTGAAACAGAGAAGAGTTTGGAGCCGCTCGATTTGTCCGTGCCGACCTTAGCGTACCAGTCGCCGCCTTTAACGACGATATGCGCTGCGGCCGCGAGAGTTTCGACGTTATTCACGGACGTCGGATGTCCGTTATATCCAGTGTTCACTGGGTACGGAGGGCGGTTTCTCGATTCGCCGCGCTGTCCTTCGAGCGATTCGATAAGCGCAGTTTCTTCGCCGCAAACATAAGCGCCCGCTCCGAGCCTGATTGTTATATCGAAATTAAAATCTTCGACTCCGAGAATCTTTTTCCCGAGAAGGTTATCTTTCCTCATCTGTTCGAGATAGTCCGTGAGGAATTTATACATATATTCGTATTCGCCTCTTAGATAAACCAGACCTTCTTTAGCACCCACAGTGTATCCGCCTATAACCATTCCGTCAAAAACCAATTCAGGGTATTCGGTAAGCAGAACCCTGTCTTTGAACGTTCCGGGTTCCCCTTCGTCAGCATTACAAACTATGAATTTCTGTTCCGATTTCGCGGCAGCTGTCAACATCCATTTAGTGGAGGTCGGAAAACCTGCGCCGCCTCTTCCTTTTAACTTTGATGATTTTAATTCAAACAGAACGTTTTCTCTTCCGACTTCGAGCGCTCTCTTGATTCCGTCGCCCCTTTTATAATCGGAAAATAGCACCGGGCCTGTCCTTTCCTGTTTTTTAAAAATTGGTTCCATGAATGATATGATTTAAATTTGTACTATGATGAAAATTAAACGAATTATCGTGATTTTGGATTGATTTTAGAGCGGCGGAATAAATTCCGGGCGTAATAATCCCATGGACGATTTGGAACATTATACGTGTGGGGAAACGCAAGTGTATTTATTCCTCCAAATAAATTTAATTCAAATTAGACAATTTAAGATGTTATCTCAATACATTTTTTAATGCAGAAATTATTGCATAAAATCTTTACATCAGTACCTGTCAGGACTTACGTTCTGCGGTTTTCCTTATCCAACGATTGTTTCAATATCGTTACCGAGAGTCTCCCCGCTCTTTGGGGACTCTCGGTGTAGTATGCGGGTAAACCGAGAGTCCCCCGTTAAAACGGGGAGACTCTCGGATACGAATATAGAAATAGCCATTTATCTCTTCCCATGCCCATCATGACCTATGTTTTAATGGTTTACAAGGGAATCTTATCCCATGCCGGTCAGAACTTCCGTTCTGACGGTTTATAAGGGAATCTTATTGTTTTTTTTAGTAAATTTGTAAAAAATCACTGTATTGCTGTTGAAACTCACATATTCGGTATTCAGAAAGGATATCCGTTCGGAAATCAGGAACCGGTACGTCATCAATTCTCTCCTGATGTTCGTGATAATCACTATATCCATCATAAAATTCTCACTCGGGGACGAGAAGGTTGAGGACACAATTCTATCAGGACTGTTCTGGATTGTGATTTTCTTCTCCGCAATCAGCGGGCTCGCGAGGGTTTTCATCAAGGAAGAGGAAACCGGCACGTCGATGGCGCTGAAACTTTCCGCGGCACCGACGGAGATTTTTCTCGGCAAACTTCTTTTTAATTTCATTCTGACTTTCTCACTGAACATCGTGATATTTTTTCTGTTCTGGCTGATTACGGGAATTGATATAAAAAACTTCGCGGCGTTCTTCGTTACAGTTATTCTTGGTAACTTCGGCATAGTCGCGGCATCGACAATCATCGCCGCGATAATCGCGAAAGCGAATTCGAAAGGCACTCTTTATCCCGTGCTGGCTTTTCCAGTTCTGCTGCCTCTGCTGCTCACGCTTATCGATGCTACTAAACTCGCTTCCGAGGGTGTTCCTATGACGGAACTCTTCGGCGATTTCCAGATTCTCGTTTCGTACACCGTTGTCATAACCGTAATTTCTATTTTTCTATTCAGATTCGTTTGGGAAGACTGAATAAAAATACCGACTTTTATAACGCACTTTCGCCTGACTACGATTTGATGGTGAATTCGTCGGCGTATATTAACGCGAGAAAAGGGATCCTGAAAAAATTCATAAGGGAAGATTACAAATTTGCCGCGGATATCGGATGCGGCACGGGCAACGATTCAATCGCCCTTGCCCTGAACGGCTTGCAGGTAATAGGATTCGAGCCGTCGGCGGAAATGCTACACGAAGCCGTGAAGAAAACCGCGGCTTACGGATGCCACGCGGGGTATGTGAACAAGCCCGCTTCGAAAATAACGACGGATTACAATCATCAGTTTGATTTTGTTATCTCCCTCGGGAACACACTCGCGAACATTAATCCGCCCGAGTTGAAAAAGTCACTTCACAAAATACACGCGATACTCAGGAAGGGCGGGACGTTGCTTCTGCAGATTCTGAATTACGGGAGTCTGCGCAAGGAAAACAAAAGAGTAGTTAACGTGACAGAAAGCGGCGGGAAAATATTTTTCAGGTTTTACGATTTTCTTCCCGGCAGGCTTGATTTCAGCATACTCACCGCGGAGAAAGAAAACCTGAAGAACCACGACCTGATAACGACCCGGCTGTACGAATACACAAAAAGCGGCATGACAGCGATGCTCAAGACAGCGGGATTCAAATCCCTGAGGTGCTACGCGGACTTCAACCTTGCTCCTTTCTCTGCTTCGTCTTCCAAAGACCTGATAATTACAGCGTCAAAGTAGTTACCGGATTTAGATTAAAATCAAAAATAAAAAATCAAATATCAAAAACACAAAGCAAAAATCAAAAAGTTCAGAGCATATCTATAGTTATTGAACTCCGGATTCGTGACGAAATGCACAAAACGCGCTGGCTTCGTAATGAGAGAGAGCGCATTCCTGTTATGGATCCCGGCGTTTAAGAGCGAACCGCTTCGCGGTTTCGCCGGGATGA
>JAJTBN010000175.1 GCA_021286895.1 Bacteroidota bacterium
AATAAACCGGCAAGAAGAGATAATACAAAGACGGCATACGAACAGGATTCTTTCAGGGATTTTTTCCCGAACATAATTATTCCTCCGGATAATTAATTTAAGAATAGTATTCTTTTCCGCCTGCCGCTCCTTTTTAGTTTATGAACGGGCTGCCCGGAGGCAGCCCGTTTTTGTTTTATGGATTTACGTGAAACGACCTTGTGATACCGGCCGAAGAACATATTTTCATATTCTTGTTGATAAGTTCGTCATCCAGACTTGCCTCCTTAAATACTTCGACGTTCCAGAAAAACGTTCTTCCCTTCATACTTCCGAGACCCGCGTTTTCGAGTTCGGAAATATTGAACCTTTCCTTATCCAGATAAATTTCGTAAGACTTGCGTTCTCTGTTGGGCACGTTAACCGTATCGGCAATATAAAGTTTGTAATACATATTGGATACAGAATTTAATCCGTTATTAAAGACAAATTCGGTGTTCAGGTCAATATTTGCATTATCGGCCGGCGAGACAAGAACAGGCAGCGGAGGAGCTTCCATAACAGAATACATTGAAGCGGGCAGCAGCACTCTTGAGTATGTGTTATTATCCGCCGTATATAATCCGGCCATAGGCAGACAAAAAGGATAAGGTAAAGACGGACATACAATATCAAGCGAATTTCCGTTAAAATTGTCGAAAGAAACAAAACTCGAATAATTAATCGTCGTTTCGTGTCCGAAGAACAAAGTAAAATATCTCATCTGAACCGTATGCTGCGGTAATGGATTCAATTCGATATGGTAAACATTGTTCCGAGGAACGACCTGAAAATCCGACATGTGAGGATGCAAATTTATTATATCGCCTGCGGCCACCGAGACATTATCTTTGACATAATATTTATTAAATAATACAATATGATTCTGAGAATCGACTGTATAAAGGAGCATAATGATATTTCCGGCATAGGACACACCGGGAGGAACCGGGAATGAAATATTTCTTGTACCGCTGTTTACTTCGTCATAGTAATTTTTTGCCTGATAGTCCGAAAAAAGAGTTTTCATTTGATAGTTTCCTAAACTATCGGGATTGGAGATTTTAATTTCAACGAAGCCTGAAGCATCTGTGTTCGCCAGATATCTGAAAGCATAGGTCGCTTCGGGTACAAAGATTCTTTGAGGTACATACAAGCATTTATTATTTATTGTATCCAGAACGGTAATCGAACCCGAAAAGTCGAGGCCGGAAAAATAAAAGTACCCGTTTCCGTCCGTAACGGCAGATTTATTACCGGCAGTTACTTTTACACCCTGATAAGGATAATCGAAAATCCCTGATACCCTTCCCGAAATTACATGATCATGGGATGTTATCCCGTTATCTCCTTCGCAGCCGTTAAAGGAAAGTATTGTAACCGATACCGTCAGAAAAAAGGATATCAGTATTAATATTCTGAATGAACTTTTCCCGAACATATTCGTTCCTCTGAAAAATTAAGTTTAAAAGAATTGTATTCTTCTGCGGATATCTACCTTTTTATTTTATAAAAATGTATAAAGTAGAAATATTATGTGGTTTGATTTATAATATTTTAACAAGTTTCTTTTTAAAATGCAATACTAAATTAACATTAGAAATAAACAGAGAAACCGAGACGCATCCTGCTGATATTGTACTCCCAGCCGTGAGAGAAGTACTTCCTTTCACCGGTGCTGTTTGAGGAACCTCTATCTGTGTCCACTGACTCTTTATAATATCCCAAACAGTAATATTCACCCAGAACACTTATATTATCGAGTATAAAATACTCAAGACCAAAGACACCCGATAATCCTACGCCGAATGTGTTTTGCCTCGCTGAATAATTCACAATTCCCATACTGTTTCTGTTATATTGCATTTGATGTATAAATTCGAAATGAGGGCCAATACCTACAAAGATTTTTATTGCGGCCCGTGTATTTAAATAATGTATCCAGTGTATATCGCTCTCGATATTGAATTTCTCATCGTATGCTGTATAGTTTTCATCAGGCAGCAGACCGTTACTAAGGCTCCTGCTTTCAGTATTCCCATTGGTTGAAATAGACAGCCTTAATCCGTTTTTTTCATTAAAATGATATTTACCGGACAAAGTAAAAGATTTATATGTATTTCCTGCCCAGCCGTTTAGAAAAGTTCCGATCTCAAAAATTGCGGAATATTTATTTTCAGCCAGCGGATTGTAATCGGTAGTTTTATCCTGTGAAAAAGAATTACATGAAAAGAGCAAGGAAAACAAAAATGCTGCGAGCAAAGATAATTTCAATTCCCTCATAAATGTTGATTAATTTGGCAGATGGGAACAAACTAATTTTTTTGGTGTTTTATTTATATACCTTTATTTGTCTCCGATAAGGGATTAAATAACATGTGAATTTTAAGATGTGTTCAGACTCTTCCGCTCTTCATCACGATGCCGCTAATTTCGCCGTTGACGTCGAGGTTGAGAATCTTCTCAAGGTTGTAAGGCAGCACGACGGTCCAATTGGCGTCATTCACGACGCCGGGGAAATTTATGCGGTAGGATTTCTCTTCAATCTTCCTCAGGAAATTCTCGTCGAGGCAGAGCCACTCCTGAAGAAGGAGTATTGAGAATACAGAGGATGTGTTCATAATAAACTCAATATTCTTTCTTATGAAATCAAGGTTTGATTTGCCTTTAAGCAGTAAGGCGCGTTCTTCAGTGTCTTCAATACCGAGCAGGTCAAGAAATTTCTCTTTTTCTCCGAAACTTTCCCTGTACAACGCGATTATGTCTCCGCATTCGTTTTCGCTCATGCCGAATGCCCTTGTAATTCCCTCTATGCCCGCGTTCGCTCTCCATAGCAGTCTATCGTAATAAGAGTGTTCCGAATCGAACAGATAGGAAATCACGGAATCCGTTTTTTCCGCGCTCAGCCCTTTCTTCGCGCAAAGCCTCCTGAACAGTATTCCGTCAACCGTCCCCGCTTCGTTGTGCCACCATTCAACCACGGAAGATGAATCATGAGTCGATACTGTGGAAGCAGACAGCCATCTGTATCCGTCATTCTTTACGAACGACATGTCGTTTTCCTTCTTCCATCTCTGAACGTCCATGCCCGGTATGCCGTATTCCCACAGCACTTTGCCAGAGCAGTCAGGAACGGTTCCGAGGTCCTCGGCGCACGGAAGCATTTCAGACGCTTCGAGCATCGCGTCAAGCAGTTTCTTTCCTGTTTCTTCCCAGATGTTTTCATCAGCGGGGTCGAATTTCCCGTTCAGTCCGCCCGTCCCGTCCGGTTCTTTAGTTTCGATAGTCCACACCCTGAAGAATCCGACGAAATGGTCAATCCTGTACATATCGTAGAACAACGACGCGTACTTAAGTTTATCCCTGAAATACGCATATCCCGAATTCTCAATCCCGTCCCTTTTATAAGGAGGCATACCCCACCTTTGTCCCGCGGCAAAATACATGTCGGGCGGGGCGCCGGAACACTTACCGAGGTCGAAATATTTTCTATTAACCCAGACATCCGCGCTGTCTCGGCTTACGAGGTAAGGCACATCGCCCATCAGTAAGATATTCTTTTCTTCCGCGTACTTTTTCACGCCTTTCATCTGTTCAAACAACTGCCACTGCATCCATTTATGGAAATCGACTTTCAGTTCATTCTCCTTAAAGAATGCATTGAGCGCGTCCTCGTTTCTTTCTCTGAACTCTTCGGGAAAATTTTCCCAGCCCGCGTTATACTTATGTTTAAGCGCGCGGAAAAGCGCGTAGTCATTAAGCCAGTAACCGTTTTCGTTAATAAAATTCTCATACCGTCTGTTGCCTTTAAGATAAGACCTCTTGTAGATTTTCCAGAGCAGGTCAACCTTGCCCTGTTTAACGGCGTAATCAACCTTGTCGGTTCCCCCGTCGTAATTGCTTCGGAGTTCGCGAATGTCTTTTTTGAAAGGATTCAGATTAACGTCTTTAAGGGACTGAACCGATATATACATGGGGTCAAGGGCGAATGAGGAAACCGAATTATAAGGCGCGAAGTCATACCCGGTATCGTTAAGCGGAAGCAGTTGAATGATTGTATTGCCCGTCTGCTCGCACCATTTTACGACGTGTCTGATGTCGGGAATCTCGCCTATGCCGATGCTTTTCTTCGACCTGATTGAAAAGAGCGGGACAGCGACGCCCGAACGGCGGCGCATGCCGAACTTTTCCCATCTTTCAGCGGTCTTTGAGTTTTTCAGAAAAGAGTAATCAATCATCGGTTTTATTTCCAAGTCTCAGGTATATGTCTTTGCCTGTTCCGTATTCCGTCTTATTGCTTTTCGCGAAAGAAAGAATTTCCAAAAACTCTTCGTCGAAATCAAGTCCTGAAATTTTTTCCGCTATCTCTACGGCGCGTTTTGCGTACTCAAGAATTTTCCGCGATTCCAATCCCGCAATATCGGAAAAGAACCAACCGCAACTCGTGAACATAAGCATGGCATATTTCTGCATTTCGAGAAGATACAGGACGACGAGCGCTTCTCCGGAGTTGAGTTTCATACGTGAATGTTTCTCAATGAACGAATTCAGCACGGTATCGTCGCCGGGGTTCAGGATAATATCGATATAATCGTTTCTGGCTTCCCACACGTCATTCAGATATTTTTTCCCTTCAATCTCAAAGAAAAGACCGAGTTTTCCGTTGAGCAGATTAAGCGCGTCGCGGAGATGCTTCCTCCATTTCTGATTCCAGCCGGGAAGCCCGCCGGTATTGCATCCGCAGTCTTCCTTCCACCTGCTTACTCCGTGAACGCAGCTCCATGAGGTTCCTTCGCCCGACGGTCCTTCGTTCAGAAGGACTTCATATTCCGGTTCATGTTTCGAGAGATATTCCGCAAAATTTACCGTTTCATATCCTTTTGTTCCGGCGTATTCCGAAAGCAGATACGCGATTGTCCTTTCCGTGAAATGCTTATGATGTCCGAACGTCTCGCCGTCAACGGCGAGAGAGACAAGCCCGTCTTTCCCGTAATCCGCCGGAAAGGTTTCATCGATAGCCGACATTAATTTTACGGAGTCGTAGACTATATCGTCGAAAGCGAGTCTTCTGGAGAGACCGCCGTCATAGAAAAAAACGTCGACGAATCCCGTACCGGATTTTGAGAAATACCTGTAAGGCCTTTTTGTATCAATCGTTCCGTCTGACACGCCTTCCCTTGCGCTGCTTCCTGTTTTTCTTATTTTCGAAGCCTGTGAGGGGTCGAGAATCACGTATCTGATTTCCTCTTCGATAAGCACGTCGAGCGTCGCGTTATTGCACGCGGTTTCCGCGAGCCATATTCCTTCGGGCTTCCTGCCGAAACGCGAAACAAAATCTTTCGTTCCCCATTTAACCTGAGTAATCTTATCGCGTTTGTTAGCAAGGGGCATAATGACGTGGTTATACACCTGCGCTATCGCGTTTCCGTGACCGCGGGTTTTAACGCTTGCCCTGTCGGCGTCGATGATTTTCTGAAGAGTGTCGGGATGTTTTTTCTGCATCCAGTCGAGAAGCGTAGGACCGAAATTAAAATTAAGATACTCGTAATTGTTTACGCGTTTGAGAATCTTTCCTGTATTATCCACAATCACCGCTTCGGTATTGGGCTTATAGCATTCCTGATAAATCCTTTCATTCCAGTTGAAGAAAGGCGCCGCGGATTCCTCTTTCCCGTATTCCTCTGTCCATGGATTTTCCCTGGGAGGCTGATAAAAATGACCGTGAATACAAAGATATTTATTCAATTGTGTTACTCCGTTTCATATAAAAAAATATTCGCGCCGAGAGGCGGAAGGTTTACTCTGATTAAATTCCCGAAATTATTTTTCTGTTCGCGCTCCGATTGAATGCCGCCCGAATTTCCTACTCCGCTGCCTCCGTACTCAAGAGCGTCTGAATTGAAGATTTCCCTGTAATATCCGTCGAAGGGTACACCGAACACATAGTGTTCCCTGACGACAGGCGTGAAATTGAAAGTGAATAAAAGGAATTGTTTTCCGTCATCCGATTTTCTCATAAACGCTATTATACTGTTTTCGGCATCCGAGAAATCAATCCATTCAAATCCGTTGTTCTTAAAGTCGATGGAGTTGAGGGCTTTGTTATCTCTGTAAATCCTGTTCAAGTCGCTTACCATAAGATTTAGTTTCTTATGGAAATCGTATTCAAGCAGGAACCAGTCAACCGAACTGTCGCAATTCCATTCGTTGTACTGGGCAATATCGTTGCCCATAAAGTTGAGTTTCTTCCCTGGATGACCGAACATGAAAGCAAAGAACAGCCTTGTATTGGCGTATTTCTGCCAGGCGTCTCCCGGCATTTTTTCATACAGCGAGCGTTTGCCGTGAACAACTTCGTCGTGCGAAACGGGCAGTATAAAGTTTTCGCTGAACGCGTACCAGAGTGAAAATGTAATCAGGTTATGATGGTATTTCCTGTAAATGGTATCTTTCGAGAAATAAGTAAGTATATCGTTCATCCAACCCATGTTCCATTTCATGTCGAAGCCGAGTCCGCCGAGATAGACCGGAAGCGTTACGCCCGGAAATGCCGTCGATTCTTCGGCAATCATCATTATGCCTTTATTGTATTCGTGAACTATCACGTTAAGTTTCTTTATGAAATCAATTGC
>JAJTBN010000176.1 GCA_021286895.1 Bacteroidota bacterium
CTTCATTCTTCAGCGGCATTCTCGATACCGACTGCAGCGATTTTCGGATACACGAATTACAGGGAATTATACCCTTGGAAGACGAAGAGCGAGATAGTAAGAAAAGATCTCGATTGCAGTCCTTGTTTCTTTAATTCGCCCAAGCCGGCATCATGCAAATGGAGAGGCGAAGATGAATTCAAGTGTATAAGGCAAATAACCGTAGATGAAGTATTCGAAGCCTGCAAGAGGCTCCTTTCTTAATTCCAGAAATCCCACGTTATGGTAAACCTTGAAAGTGACTTCAGGAAACCGCCGCGATTATCCCATGGATAGATATAGGTATCGTAGACAAGCGTATTAAAAAGGTTTGCGAAAGTAAGGTTGATATTCGCCTTGCCTATCCTCGCTCCGATATAGAAATCAACGTTGAAATTGTTATCCTTTCCGCTGCTGCTTCCTGTGTAAGGATAACCAACGACATTGAATCGCGGATAATAATAGACGGCAGAAAGGGAGTTTATATATTTGATATTGAAACCTGTTTTTAAGTGGAGTTTGTTGTCGAAAAGGTAGTCATGAAAAGACAAATCCGATTTAATATAAAACCCCGGAAAACCTTTCCATTCTACATCGGGGCCGCCGAGAGTAGTAGCGTCCGCGAGAATATCGAAATATTTTGTTCTGTAGGACACATCAGCGAGCAGATTTTTGAAAGAAATATCTTTATCGTTGAATAAATTTCTTACAAGCATTTTCGCGTAAAAATTATCATAAGACACCGCGAATCCGATTTCATTTATACCGCTGGTGAATACATCCTCATAATATGAATCGCCGATAAGCATGCTTTTATATTTGTAATAACTGCCGCCAGCGATTAGTTTAAACGAGAATTCTTCATTAAACCTGAAGTTATATTCCGCCTGCCCTCCGAAGCCGACGAACCTGTTATCCGGATAATAGTCGCCTCTGACGCCACCTGAAATCAGGAAGCCGGCGTATTTCAGGTCGAGACGACCGAAAACGCTGTTGAGGTTTGTGTTGTACGATCCGGATGAAACGACGGGAACAGGTGTATAAATACCCGCATAATACCTGTTATAACTTGCAAGGTTATAAGTCGAGGAATATCCTACATTCAGGTCGCCGACAGCGTCTTTTGAAAATCTAACGAACAGGTTCTGATTAATATTAAGCCCGTAAAGCATGTAGTGATAATCATCCTGAGCAAAAATGCCGTTCGGGCTGATTCGATTTTCCTCGTCACGGTAAGCGCGCATCAGGTTATGAGTATAGAACTGAATTTTCGTAAGCGAATTCCTGTCGTTAAACAGTCTCAGAGTAGTCTGCAGGTCGGTATAATTGTTAGTCCATTTTTCATAGGCATCGTTGTTATTCACCGCGGCAAGTTTCGGGTCGAGAAGGGTATCGCTTGTCGAGTAGACGAGCCCTTCATTCAGACCGCGCTGCAATTTATTCTGATAAAAATTAAACTTAAAGTTAATCCTGTCGGACGGATAATAATTTAGTCTGATACGTCCTCTCCACAGAGCGAAATCGCTGTTCGAATAATGACCTTCCGTGCCGTGGTTGTTAAGGCCTAATTGGAGGCTGAATTTTCGCGATACTGGAAAATTCATGTTGAAGTCGGCGTACAGCGCTCCGTCGCGGTCCTGCGTGTACCGGAGCTGAGTGAACATATTCGGGACGAACCTGTCTTTCGTTACAATATTAACAGCGCCGTTAGACGAATAAGGCCCGTACAGGAAAGAAAGCGCGGGGCTGATTTCCTCTATCTTATCTATTTCATTCACGGAAATATTCTCGAGGTCGAAGCCGTCTATATAAACGTCATTCAGGGGAATACCATCCTTATAAATACCCACACGGTTTCCGCCGAAATAGTTCACGGCATCGCGTCCCGAGCCGCCGAAAGTATTAATGAAATAGCCGGCTTTTTCATTGAGAATTTCACCGAGGCTTCTCTTGTCGTTCCAAATCCAGGCATCGTAATCAGTTGTATCGGAATAGACAGATATTACGTTATTCTTTACAATCTTATTGGCGTCGAAACTAATCAGAGTATCCTTCTTAGAGGATTTGGTAAGAGAGGTGTCTTTCCTTGTAACAATTACAGAATCTTCCGGTTGTTTACGGGCAGAGTCTGAAATCTGAGAATACGAAATTCCCGAGAGCGCAAGAAATAAAACCAATAATATTTTAAAAGAGGTTCTGTCCATCCGCTTGCGGGTTCCTCAGATTATTTCTTCCGGTTTAACGTCGAGGTTGCCAAGATCTTTCCTGTGTTTAATAATTTTCGCGTCGACGAGGAACACTACTTCCTCCGCGATATTGGTCGCATGATCGGCGAGCCGTTCGAAATGCCTTAGGAGCGTGATACAATGAGCGCACGGGTTAATCGAAGCGGGATCTTTTTCCATTTTTGCGATAAGTCTGTAGAAAATGTCTTTTTCCATATTATCAATTACGTCATCTGAACGGATGATTCCGAGCGCCAGTTCGTGGTCATTGTTCACGAACGAATCTATCGTCTTATTAATAATAATCTTGACTTTACCGGCCATTTCCAGGAGACCCATGTTTTCAAGGAGTTCGATATGATCTTTAAGCGGTTCGGTTCTTTCGGCTATATTCACGGCGATGTCTCCGATGCGTTCGAGGTCATTATTTATTTTAAGAGCCGACATTATCAGTCTTAGGTCGACGGCGACGGGCTGAGTGAGAGCGAAAATACGCTGGCAAATCTTGTCGATTTTAATGTCGTACTTATCGACTTTCGCATCGCGCTCGATAACAATCTTAGCGAGTTCGAAATTGCTTTCGAATAGACTTCGCATGGCGAAGTCTATTTGTTCCTCCACAAGGCTTCCCATTTTTATGACCTTAGTTTTTAACTGGTCAAGTTCTTCTTCCAAATAATGATACATATTCTTTATTGATTATCCGAATTTTCCTGTAATGTAGTTTTGAGTTCTTTCGTCTTTGGGTTCGGTAAAAATCTTACGCGTCGTACCGTATTCAACCATTTCTCCGTTGAGGAAATAAGCCGTATTATCGCTGACTCTGGCCGCCTGCTGCATGTTATGCGTCACGATAACTATAGTAATTTCTTTTTTCAAAGTAAAAATAAGTTCCTCAATCTTCGAAGTCGAAATCGGGTCAAGCGCGCTCGCGGGTTCGTCCATGAGAATAAGACCGGGATTAACGGCGAGGGCTCTTGCAATGCACACGCGCTGCTGCTGGCCTCCGGAAAGGCCTGCCGCGTTATCGGAGAGCCTGTCTTTCACTTCATCCCAGATAGCGGCTCTTTTCAGGCTTGTCTCGACTATGTCGTCGAGCCATTCCTTTTTATGTATCCCGTTTATTCTCGGACCGTAAGCCACATTATCAAAAACAGATTTCGGGAACGGGTTGGATTTCTGGAAAACCATTCCCACGTTTCGTCTCAGGTCGACCACGTCGGTTTTCTTCGAGTAAATATCCTTGCCGTCAATCAGGACTTTGCCTGTAATCTTAACGTCGTTAATCAGGTCGTTCATTCGGTTCAGAGTTCTGAGGAAAGTGGATTTGCCGCAGCCCGAAGGACCGATGAGCGCCGTGATTTTATTCGATTCGATCCCTATTGAAATATTTTTTAGCGCCTGTATTTTTCCGTAGAACAGATTTAGTTCGCTGACTTCGATTTTTATGCTATGTATGCTCATTTATATTCAGGAAAAATACTAAAAACGGATTTATGAGTTTGTAAAGAAATTGTAAATTCATCAGCCGGTAATCATGCCGTCTGTCATCTTGATAATCCTGTCGCATTTCGCGGCGAACTCCTCGTTATGGGTGACTATGACAAACGTCTGCCCGAATTTTTTTCTCAGGGTGAAAATCAGGTCTATTACGGCGTCGGCGTTTTCAGAATCGAGGTTACCCGTCGGCTCGTCGGCGAGCACGATAGCGGGGGAGTTAACCAGCGCGCGCGCAATGGCGACGCGCTGCGCCTCGCCGCCCGAAAGTTCGGACGGTTTATGGTGCATTCTGTCTCCGAGGCCGACTTCGGCGAGAAGTTCCTTTGCCTTGTCTTCGTCTGTACTGCCGGCTATACGCGCCGCAATCTGGACGTTTTCGAGGGCCGTGAATTCAGGAAGCAGATGATGGAACTGGAAAATGAACCCGACGTCTTTTGCCCTGAAGGAGGCAATTTGTTTGTCATTCATCGCGAATATATCGCTTTCCTCGAAAGTCATAGAGCCTGTATCAGGTTTATCGAGAGTGCCGATGATATGCAGAAGCGTGCTCTTGCCCGCTCCGGATTTACCGACAATCGCGGCGATTTCACTTCGGTTGATATTAAGGTCGATGCCTTTCAGTACTTTCAGGCTGTTGTTCTTCGTAATCTGGTAAGACTTCGAAATATTATTCAGTTCTATCATAGTTTTTCCCATGTTATTATTCCCATCTGATTGATTCAACAGGTTTTTGCTTTGCCGCTCTTATCGAGGGATAAAGAGACGCGAGGAAACAGAGTACAAGCGCCGCGAGCGGGATAAATATAAAATCAGTGACGCGAAGTTCAACCGGCAGCGCTTCAAGCCGGTAAACGGTCGTGTCGAGTTTATAAATTTTGAAGTACATCTGACCGAGCGCGATGGCGAGTCCGAGAAGAGAGCCCGCTACCATGCCTACAATACCGACGACTATTCCTTCGAGCATGAATATCCGTGTAATCATCTTATCCGTAGCGCCGAGTGCTTTTAGGATCCCAATATCGCGTTTCTTTTCGATGACCGTCATCGTTAGAGAACCCAGTATGTTGAAAGAAGCGACCGCGATAATGAGACTTAGAATAATAAACGCCGCCCATCTTTCCACTTTGAGTATGGAATAAAAATCCCTGTGCAGGTCGTACCAGGTCATGATATCATATTTGCCCGTATCAAGCGACGACTGCAGCCTGATTTTGACGTTATCGGATTCGTTGATGTCTGGCAGTTTAATCTCAATTCCGTTTACGGTATTTCCGAGTTTGAACAGGCTCTGCGCGTTATTAAGCGAAATGTAGCAGTACTTCGAGTCATAATCCCTGTTATCCGAATCAAAAATTCCTCTGACGATGAACTGTTTCGTAATCGGTTCTATGAATTGCGTGAGGGAATACTCGAGACCGACGGGGCTTACTATTGTAAGCGTATCGCCGATAAAAACCTTCAGGCTGTTGGCGAGCGAGAAGCCTATGATAATGCTGCCGAAACCGTTTTCATCCTTCAGGTCGAACTTACCGTAATGAGTATATTTCTTGATGCCGGATACTTTCTCTATGTTGTTCTCGTCGACACCTTTTATGAAGAGGACTTTATTTACTTCCTTCGTAGCCAGCATACCCTTGTTCATTGTATAAGCAGAAGCGTCCTGTATGCCGTTTGCGTAAATTGTCTGGAGCAGCGCTTCGGGATTTTCTATTCGTGAAGCGCCTTTTGCTTCTATTCTGATATGCGGGTCGAAACCTATTAGGATATTTGTAACTTTGGAACTGAAGCCGTTAAAAACCGAAAGGACAATAATCATCGCCGCTACGCCTATTGTCACGCCGAGGACGGAAATTGCTGATATCACGGTTATGAAGTTCATTTTCCGCTTCGAAAAAAGGTAACGCTTCGCTATGAAGAATTCGGTTCTCATCATTCGTCGAATACGATTACAGATTCACGGTACTGTCTGACTTTGTTATTGTCAATTTTTGACAGCAGGTAAGCGTCGAGGTCCTTGCGTTTCTTTTCGAGGTCAGAATCATCTTTTAATTTGTTAATATCGTACTTCACATGCAGAACTCGGTTATCGAGTATGTGTCTCGATATACCGGCAGGGAGTTTGATGTCCGAGTCCGCTATCCTGACTATCTGAGGTTTTGTGAAACGAGGGAACTCGACGAGTAGTCCTTCTTTCCTTGAATATTTTTTCAGGTCCTTGTATCTGATTTCCTCTTCCGACCTGTCGAAAGGATATTTGTTGAAATAAAATTTTGTTACCGCGTTTAACTGGTTCAGGATTTTGAAGAAAGATTTGTCCAGAGTGACGAGAACTGAAGCGCCGTTTTGAATTTCGGAAATCAACACATAGTTAAGTTTAGAGTTAATTGTATCGTAACCTTCCGTGTATTCGACTCTTTTCGATTTCAGGCCGATTGACGAGCAATGGTTCACGATGTCATTTATGCCGAGGTTATAAATCAGGTGATTCCAGTTTCTTAGTTTTATTCTCGGATTACCATAATCGATAATCTGGCAGATAACGAGTTTGCAGCCGATTTCCTTAAGCGTGCTGAGCCTGTTGGCTCCATCGATAAGAATATGTTCGTCGTTGTATTTGCCGACGATAACCGGATTCATGAGATGCTTGCTGTTCGCAATCCTGTCGAAAATATTTCTGAGTCTGTTAAACTCCGTCGTTTCATGCAGTTTGATATCTTTAATCCTGAGAAGGTCGAGGCTAAAGAATTTTGTCGTGTAATTAATCATCCTTTGTTATGGCAATAAGTCCTTTGTTGTTCACTGAAATTTTTATCGAATCACCGGGCGTGAAAGAGCCGTCGAGTATCTTTTCCGAAAGGGGATTCGAAATATATTTTTGTATAGTCCG
>JAJTBN010000177.1 GCA_021286895.1 Bacteroidota bacterium
CTTATTTGGAGAGATATAATATTTTATGTCAGAGATTAATGCTTGAACGCCACTATTCTGCGTGTGGGTTGATTTGGACTTCAAAAAATTGCGCGTTCGGGGATGTAGATTCCAGTATTTCTATCGATGCTTTCATACAATCTTTTATTGGTCATTTAATAGGTCAAATGAATGAATTTCATAAGTGAGCAAATAAAGAGAAAAAACGGCAGAAATCACGGCGAGGTATTTACACACAATAAAATCGTCGAATATTTATTAAACGAGGTTAATTATAAATCCGATATTAATTTAAGTGATGTAAAAATTCTTGAACCGGCATCAGGGACAGGATCATTTGCGATAGAAATAATAAAGAGGTTATACGAATCTTCATTAAAATTTGGTTTTTCATTTTCTGAAGTTTTTGAATCAAATGTTCGCTTTATAGAGTTGAACGAAGAAAACTTTTTAAAATTAGCCGGCCAAGTAAAAATATTATTTTCAACATTTGGAATAGAACACGATATAAGTAATTCAAAATCACTAATCAAAGGTGATTACCTCACAATTCAATTTGAAAACAATTTTAATTGTATAGTTGGAAACCCTCCATACATACGGCATGAATTAATCGACGAAAATTTAAAAAAGTTATATAAATCGCACTACGAAACTTTTAAATACCGCGCTGACTTATATGTTTTATTTTTCGAACGTTCGCTGCAATTATTAAATGAAAACGGCACATTGTCGTTTATTTGCTCTAATCGTTGGCTATACAATCAATACGGTCAAATATTAAGAGAAAAAGTTGCAAGGCAATATAATCTTAAAAAAATATTAAATATGGAGAAAGCTTCTCCATTTGATGAAAACGTTTTAGCGTATCCTAGTATAACGACAATAACAAATAACGTTAGCCAAGGGGAAACTCTTTTTTACGAAACCAAATCGAAAACTGTAGATTTGGATTCAATAGAATTCAGCAAAGTACAAAGTCCCAAAGGCGGCTCCTGGCAAAACTTATTTATTGACTATAATCTTGAACATAGTTCATTAACAAGCATAGAAAAACAAAATTTCATTATTGGAATTGGAGTAGCAACCGGAGCGGACAAAATTTTTATCAGAGAAGAAACCGATGTTACGGAGATTGAGAGAAGCAGATTATTGCCCATTGTTACTTCCCGCGATTTGAAAGATTCCGGAATAGAATGGAGAAACAAATACCTACTTAATCCCTACGAAAACGGAGTTTTGTGTAATTTAGAAGATTATCCGAACTTAAAAAGATACTTTAATCATTATAAAGAGATACTAATTAGCCGTCATACTGCGAGAAAGAATAATTTGAAATGGTATAAGACAATTGATAACATTAAGCACGACTTATTGTCTATGCCTAAATTACTGTTACCCGATTTTTCCGGAATGAAAAAATTATTAATCGATGAAGGTAATTTTTATCCTCACCATAGTTTATATTATATTATCGGAGAAAACATACCCAAGTTAAAAATTCTTGCCTGTATTCTTATGTCAGATTTCATAAAAGAGCAGGTCTCTCAGATTGGTATTCGCATGAACGATGGATTACCCAGATTTCAAGCACAGACGCTTAAGAAATTAAGAATCCCAATTATCAAGAAATTTGACGAGATTGATAGAAATAGTTTAATTGAGGCTTACGACAATTCCAATTATGAATTGGTTAATAACATTATGACTAAATATTTTGAGCAACATTCGTTATGACAAAAATATTTTTTCAGTAATTATTTGAGCATAGTTCCTCTCCGAAAAAGGCTAAAAATAGCATATGAGAGAAAATTATATAAATCAGAAACGGCATAGACCTCTTTTAAGTGTTGCGCATAATTTCGGGAATTCACTTGTGAGTCTTATGAATTATATCGGGGACGATCATTTCGTAGGGCATCTTCTCAAACAGGCAAGAAAAACGAAATGCAGCAGACTTGAGGTTGATATTTTAAAAAGAGAATTTTATCCAAAAGAATTATTAACCGAACCAATAATAACTTCCCTGAACAATTGGATGAATTGGTTCCCAAAAATGGTAGAAGATAACGGCGCAAGCATGGATTTTGTGAAATCCGCCGCACTAACGATAGAGTTTGACCTACACAATTCTAGAATTGATCCTATATCTCACAAGTATATAGAATATCCTTACGTTTGCAATGTCGTTATAACTGATGACAAGGGAAAAGTTTATTGTAAAAAACAAGAGGAATGGTGGTCTTCGGGGGAAAAGAATCTATATTTATTAAGAGAAAAGAAATAATTCCTCTAAATGGATCCCGGCCTTCGCCGGGATGACAAACAGGGGTAATCAAGACGAAGCAGTAAAACAGTCAGGACGTAAGATACCGGGTTCCCGGGAAAGGCTCTGATGGGCACGAGCATTAGTATTTCGCGTCACGAAGTCCCGAATAATCGGGACGCTAAGAACGCGCTGGGCTTCGTGACGAGGGAAAGAACTTATGAATCCCGGCTAGGAGCATGCCGGGATGACAAACAGGGGTTAATCGAGACGAAAACATAAAACAGTCAGGACGTAAGTTACCGGGTTCCCGGGACAGGCTTTGACGGGCACAACAATATGGCACCTATTCGCGGACTAAAGTCCGGTCTTTTGAGTTTCATTCACCCCATTCTAAAGAATGGGGTTATTAAAATAAAAAGCACAAAACATTAATCAAGACGAAAACATAAAATCGTCAGGACGTACATTACCGGGTTCTCCGGACAGACTCTGACGGGCACAAAAAAAACATCATTCAACACCCTCCCAAGCTGGAGCACGCCACGGCGCATCTTCGACTTGGGAAGGAGCATAAACCGTTCATTCGCGTCACGAAGTCCCGAATAATCGGGACGCTACGAGTAACTCGGGGTAGACGCCGAACGCGCTGGGCTTCGTGACGAGGGAAAATTTAGTTCGTATTCAATTTTCTTATGGATCCCGGCGTTTAAGAGCGAACCGCTTCGCGGTTTCGCCGAGAGGACAAATGGAGGAAATAACAGTAACGGTTTCTGAACTAGCCCGCTAATACTTATTTCTGTGTGTCTTCTTATAGTTTTTGAGGACTTTGCCGAGGATTTTGTCTTTGCGTTTTTTTTCAGCCGAGGATGATTCGAAGTGCTGCTTTTCTTTGTGCATTTTGAGATAGTTTTCGTATGAGGATTTTTCGATTTCTCCCCTTTCGACCGCTTCCATTACGGCGCAGCCGGCTTCGACCGTGTGCGTGCAGTCCTGATACCTGCAGTCCGCCGAGAGGCGGTATATTTCCTCGAATGTTATTTCAAGCCCGTCTTCCGCGCCGCCGATTCCAAGTTCGCGCATTCCCGGATTGTCTATGAGCATTCCGCCGCTTTCGAGCATTATCAACTCCCTGTGGCTGGTTACGTGTTTGCCCCTGTCGGTCGTTTCGCTGATTTCGCCCGTCTTCATTATTTCCCTGTGACAAAGGTTGTTCAGCAATGTCGATTTTCCCACGCCCGATGAGCCGAGCAGACAGTATGTTTTTCCTTTTTCGATTAGCGAAACAATTTCTTCGTATCCCTTCTTGGTTTCGCTGCTGAACAATATTACGGGTATGTCTTTTATCCTGCCTTTTACGAGTCCGGAATATTCGGCGATGAGTTCTTCGCCGAACAAATCAATCTTGCTGAGTAGCACGATGGGTTTCACTTTTGATTCGTAGCAGATTGTAAGATACCGCTCGAGACGGTTGAGGCTGAAATCCCTGTCGACCGCCTGAACGATGAACGCGCAATCTACGTTGGCGGCAATGACCTGATAATCGCTCTTCGAGCCGGACGCGCGCCTTTTAATTACCGTGCGCCTCGGATATATAGAATTGATTATCGCGAAGTCAGCATCGCAGACGCTGACTGCAACCCAGTCGCCGACGGCGGGAAAATCCTCTCTGGATTCCGCCGAGTAGCGCATATTGCCCGTTATCTCCGCGTCGTACTCGCCGTCGGCGGATTTCACCGTGTAGCGCTCCTTGTGTTCGGAAATGACTCTCGCGGGTATGAATCCGTCCTGCGCATTTTCATTGCCGAATTTCGCAAAATCATCGCCGTATCCCAAATCAATCAGTTCCATAGCCGTATGATTTAGAATCCTGCGGATTCCGTATATTCGGGCGGGATATCGATTACAGGCGGCGCTTTTGTCTGGTTTTCAAACCGCGTGTATTCCTGGAGGAAGACGAGTTCGAGGTTTCCCGGAGGACCGTTACGCTGTTTGCCGATTGAAAGTTCGGCTTTCCTCAGAATTTCGTCGTACTTCGGGTCGGACTTATCGGGTCTTTCAATGAGGAAAGGTCTGTGAATGAAAAGAACGACGTCGGCGTCCTGCTCGATGGCGCCGGATTCGCGGAGGTCGGACAACTGCGGTTTCTTTTCCTTGCCGCGCTGTTCGATGCCGCGGTTCAACTGCGCCGCCGCGACTACTGGTATGTCGAGTTCTTTCGCGAGCGCCTTGAGGCTTCTTGAAACGTGCGCCACTTCGAGGTCGCGGCGTTCGTACGAGCCTTCGCCTTTGAGTAACTGGAGATAGTCGACAACGACCATATCGATGTCGCTTTCGTGTTTCAGGCGGCGCGCCTTCGCGCGGAGTTCGAGAACGTTAAGTTCGCTTGTATCGTCTATGAAAAGTTTTATCTTAAGTCTTTGGAGCGCCTGTCCGACACGCGCCCATTCTTCGTTCGAGGTCTTTCCGCTTTTCAGTCTCTGTCCGTCGACGCGCGATTCGCTCGAAATGAGCCTCGTGATGATTTCGTTCTTGGTCATTTCAAGGGAGAAGAAAGCAATTTTATAATTCTGCATCGCGGCGTTTCTCGCGATGTTAAGCGTAAGCGCGGTCTTGCCGTGCGACGGTCTTCCCGCGACAACTATGAGTTCCGATTTCTGGAAACCGAGCGTGAGGTCGTCGAGGAAAGTGTAGCCCGTCGGAACGCCCGGCAGATTCTTCTTATCGGCTCCTCTTCTGCTTCCCAGCATTTCGAAGACGCCTTCGATGGCTTCCTCGACGGAGACGACTCGTTTTTTCGAAATCGATTCGGACGTATCGAGAATGTCTTTCGACGCGTCGGCGAGAATTTTGAACGGCTCCGCGGATGAGTCGAAACTTTTTTCAAGCATCTGCGACGCGATGTGAATGAGGTCGCGGAGAATGTATTTCTCGTAAATTATCCTCGCGTGGAATTTCGCGTTCGCGGAGGAAGAAATGCTTTCTGTGATTTCGAGTATGTATTCGACTCCGCCGATTTCGTCAATCTTACCCATCCTGCGCAATTCCTCGATAACCGTGTGCGGGTCAATGGGTTCGTTCCTGTTATCCAGCGAAATCATCGAGTAGAAAATATGTCCGTTGGCTTTGCGGTAGAAATGCGCGGGTGTAATCATCTGAACAACGTCGGTGAACACCTGATTGTCGAGCAATATCGCGCCGAGCACCTGTTTTTCAACCTCAAGCGCGTTCGGAGGAGTCTTGCCGTCGAATGATATCTGCGTCTCTTCGTTTATCCTTGAAGATGCTATCTCAGTTTTTTTTCTCTTTATCATACTCTTTCCTGAATAATTGAACGTCTTCCCACGTCGGACGCTTCCAGTTAGGATTGCGGAGAAGCGCCGCGGGATGGTACGTAACCATTAATTTAGCCGTTATGTCCGAATATTTGAAATTAAAAATTTTGCCTCTCATTTTGCCGAGCGGCTCTTTTGCGCGGAGCATAGTCTGTCCGGCAAACGTGCCGAGGCAGAGTATAAACTTAGGACGTACGAGTTCCAACTGCTTCATGAGGTACGGCTCGCACTTCACGATTTCCTCGGGAAGAGGATTCCGGTTCTCGGGCGGGCGGCATTTAAGAATATTGCAGATGAAGACTTCCTCGCGCGTGAAGTTAATCGCCTTGAGAATATCAGTCAGCAGATTTCCCGCCCTGCCGACGAAGGGTTTCCCCTGTTTATCTTCTTCGGCGCCGGGCGCTTCGCCAATGAGCATAACGTCAGCCTGATGGTTGCCCGTACCGAAGACGAAGTTCGACCTCGTTTCGTGGAGCGGGCATTTTGAGCAGGAGTTGATGTTACCGTCGAGGACCTGCATTGAATCGGAGTCCATCCAGGTTTCTTTAATCATCGCGAACGAGCCCGCGTCGCGGATGACGCTGCCGTCCGGTAATTTGTCTTTGTATATTATCTTCGCCACTTCTTCCTTTTTGGGGGCGGTATCCTGCCCGGGTTCGGGAATTTCGATTTCGAGATGCTTCAATTCGCTTACGGGAATGCTAATATCTTTGTGTTTTCCCGCATATTTGAGATAATTAATGCTGTCTTCGATGAAATTCCGTTTCAATACCGTAGATTTAAATGATAAGTTTTCAAAATATAATAATATTAGATGAAAAAAAGTCCACAAAAAATGGAAAGGGGAATATGGAAAATGGGAAAAGAGAAAAGGGAAAAGAGAAAAGAGAAAAGCGGATATTAGGAGCTTGAAGAAATCTTTGGGAAGAAATAACGGTAAATGCTCTTCGAAATAGCCCACGGCTTCAGAGGCTGTGTGAAAATTCAAAATCAATGGACAGAATTTTT
>JAJTBN010000178.1 GCA_021286895.1 Bacteroidota bacterium
TAGTCAAACACGATAAAAGTTATAAACAGAACATCTCTGACGGAAGAAACAAAGGTTTTGAGGTTTCTACGGGTGATGTTCTTATTTTTTTAAACGCCGATACTTTCTTCCGTGATAAAGAGGCGTTTATGAAGAAGGTCATTGACATTATGAAGAATGAAGACTGCCTTGCCGTCGCCTGCCGTGTAAAAGTTTTTCCCGGCGAGGAGAATATATCGGACAGGCTCTTCCACTTCTTCTACAATAATTATGTGAGGTTCCTGAATTTCGCGGTGATGGGTATGGGTAGAGGCGAATGCCACATTATTAGAAGAGACGCGTTTCAAAAAGCGAATGGATATAATACCGATTTTTCCGCGGGCGAGGATTTCGACCTCTATAAAAGGATTAACAAGTTCGGAAAAATTTTATACCGCGGTGATATGGTTGTCTATGAATCGCCGCGAAGATACAGAAAATACGGCTATGCGAGAGTATTCTATGACTGGGCTAAAAATTCTATTTGGATTACACTGTTTAAAAAATCATTGTCAAAAGAGTGGGAAGCGGTAAGATAAAATTTTTCGAAGTTCTTTCACAAAGCGGCGAATCAAAAGCCAGAAGAGGCAGAATCGTTACTGACCACTCCGTCATAGAAACGCCCGTCTTTATGCCCGTGGGCACGCTCGGAACAGTAAAGGCCGTTAATAACGCGGAACTCGAGAGCATGGACGCGCGTATCATTCTCGGAAACACATATCACCTTTATCTCAGACCGGGCAATGATATCATGCGGAAGGCGGGAGGCTTGCACAGGTTCATGAACTGGAAAAGCAGTATCCTTACCGATAGCGGCGGGTTTCAGGTCTTCAGCCTTTCTTCTCTGAAGAAAGTAATGGACGAAGGCGTCAGGTTCAGTTCGCACGTGGACGGCTCGAAACATGTCTTTACTCCCGAGAGCGTGATAGGAACACAGAGGATTATAGGCTCGGACATTATGATGCCGCTCGACGAATGCATCGCTTATCCCGCGGCTCATAAGCAGGCGGAGAAAGCCCTTGAGAGAACCGCCGGCTGGGAAAAAAAGTGCCTCGGTGAACTGAAGAATACTGAACCTCTTTACGGTCATAACCAGCATCTGTTCTGCATCGTTCAGGGTAGCACCTTTAACGATTTGAGAAAGAGAAGCATCGAGGAACTGTGCGGGCTTGATTACAGCGGATGCGCGATTGGCGGTCTGGCTGTCGGCGAAGAAAATGAAATGATGTACGACGTTACGGATTTCTGCACGGACATAATGCCTCTTGAAAAACCGAGATACCTCATGGGAGTCGGAACTCCCGTCGATATTCTCGAATCTGTCGAAAGGGGAGTGGACATGTTCGACTGCGTTATGCCGACAAGAAACGCGAGGCACGGGAGAATTTTTACGACGTACGGGGAGATAAACATAAAGAACGCGAAGTACGCTGACAATTTTGATTTGATTGACGATAAGTGCCTTACTTATACATCAAGAAATTTTTCATTCGCGTATTTAAGGCATCTGTTCATGACAAGGGAAATACTCGGAGCGCAATTGGCTTCGATTCATAACATAGGTTTTTATCTTAAACTGATGCGGGACATCAGGGAAGCAATAAGCAATAACAGTTTTAAAGAGTTTAAAAAAACATTTTTATCAAATTATAATTCAAAAAAATAAAATGGAATTATTCGGAATTTTAATGCAGCAGCAGCCGGGCGGCATGGAATCATTGCTCTCGACTATCGTACCTTTTCTCCTTATTATAGTGGTTTTCTATTTCCTTATTCTCAGACCTCAGCAGAAGAGACAGAAAGAAAGAACCAAACTGCTTGAAGGCGTAAAGAAAGGCGATAAGGTTATCACAGCGGGCGGAATCCACGGAGTTGTAGAAGGCATCGAAGACAAGACGGCTTTAATAAAGATAGCCGATAACGTAAAGGTGAAGATTGAAAAAACCGGCATCTCTACGATTGTCGGATTAATGGAACCCGAGAAAAAATAAATTCTGAGAAAATGAAACCCGCTCTGAAATCCGGTTTAAGTCCGATTGAAGCAGCCGTCGACGATTTCCGTAAAGGGAAGATTATTATCGTAGTCGACGACGAGGACAGGGAAAACGAAGGGGATATGATATTCTCGGCTGAGAAATCTACTCCCGAACTCGTTAACTTCCTCGTCCGGCACGCGAGAGGCCTTATATGCGTTCCTATGGAAGGCAAAAGACTTGAGGAACTCGACATTGAAATGATGACGAATTACAATACCTCGCTTCATGAGACGGCGTTTACTATAAGCGTTGATTATCTCAAAGGCACAACAACGGGTATTTCGGCTTTTGACAGACATAAAACGATTAAGGCGCTCATAAGTAAAAAAACGAAACCCGCTGAACTGGGCAAGCCGGGGCATGTTTTCCCCCTGCGCTCGGAAACTGGCGGCGTCCTGAAAAGAGCCGGCCATACCGAGGCCGCGGTCGACATCGCTAAACTCGCGGGACATTATCCCGCCGGAGTTCTCTGCGAAGTTATGAAGGAAAACGGCGAAATGGCGCGGCTTCCCGAACTCATGGAAATTGCGGAAAAATTCGGACTGAAAGTAATTTCAATCCGCGACCTTATTCAATACAGGCTCAGAAAAGACATCCTCGTTGAAAAATTAACGAACGCGAACCTGCCGAGCAGATTCGGCTCTTTCGTTATTAACGTCTACAAGAGCCTTGTAGATAATAAAGAGCATGTGGCGCTCGTAAAAGGAAATATTAAATCGAAAGAGCCCGTTCTTGTCCGTGTGCATTCCGAATGTATGACGGGGGATATTTTCGGCTCTCTCAGATGCGACTGCCGCGAGCAATTGACCAAATCCATGGAAATGATTGAAAAAGAAGGACGCGGTGTTCTGCTCTATATGAGACAGGAAGGAAGAGGTATTGGATTGGTTAATAAAATAAAAGCATATAAATTACAGGACGAAGGCAAGGATACCGTGGAAGCCAATATTGAACTCGGCTTTAAACCCGACCTTAGGGATTATGGTATCGGCGCGCAAATACTTAGGGATTTAGGCATAAAGAAAATTAACCTCCTGACAAACAATCCGAAAAAAATCGTCGGGCTTAACGGCTACGGTCTGGAAGTTGTCAGCCGGGTCCCCATTGAAATCGAAGCAAATCATATAAACGCTAAGTATCTTCGTACCAAGAGAGATAAGATGGGACACATGATATTATTAAACAATAAACCAAAAAAGAAAAAGCAATAAATGGAACAAGGCATTGTTTATTTAAGAAGAAACAGGCTCGTGGAACTTGAAGAAAAACTCCGTGACCTGAAAACAAATGAAAGAAAATCTATCGCCGAAAAAATTGCGGAAGCGAGATCGCACGGCGACCTTTCCGAAAATGCGGAATATGACGCGGCGAAAGAAGCGCAGTCGCATCTCGAACTGAAAATCGGCAAACTCGAAAACCTGCTATCGAGAGTAAAAATTCTCGAACCTGACGATATACCGAACGATGAAGTTTTCGTTCTCACAGAGGTTAAGGTGAAAGACCTCAAACACAATGAGGTTATTACATATACGCTCGTTTCACCCGACGAGGCTGATTTCGAACTCGATAAAATATCGGTTATTTCTCCTCTCGGCAAAGCCCTTATGGGCAAAAAAGTTGGCGATACCGTCAGAGTCGAAGTGCCGGCTAACGTATTGGAATATAAAATTCTCGAAATATCAAAATAAAACTATGTTTTATAAAAAATTCTCCGAGATTAAAGTAGGAGTTTTTGTATTTATTGCGGTGATAATTGTAGCCTCGACCGTTTTCTGGGCGAAGGGTTTTATGTTCGGGAAGGATAAGATGGACCTCGTCGTATATTTCAGTGCCGTAAGCGGCCTGAATTATGCCGACCCGGTCGCGGTCAATGGCGTTATTAAAGGCAAAGTGATGAAGATTGAACTCGAAGGCGATTCGGTGAAAGTCACTTTTGCAGTCGACAGGGATATTAAAATTAAAACTGATTATAAAATAGAAATATCTTCCCCTGAACTCATGTCAGGTAAAATGATTTATATTAAACCCGGCAAGGAAGGTACAGAAATCGACTATAAAAACCCCCTCAAAGGTACTAACGGCAGCGATATCGCTTCCATGATGAGTACCGTCTCGGACCTTTCCGTTGACGTTAAGACTCTGATAGGGAAGTTCAGCAAAACTGCCGATAACCTCGATAAAGTGCTCGTTAACGTTAACGAACTCGTCGGCGACAAACGCATGCAGAATGACCTGAAATCGACTATCTCTAACCTGTCCGTTACATCGAAAAACCTTAACGGTCTTGTCTCCGAATCCAGAACAAGCATCAGAAGCATTACCGAAGGCGCTGATAAGACTATGAACAGCGTTAACAATATGCTTGACGATAACAGCCCTGAAATTAAAAACACGATTAAGGATATCCGTACCCTCACTGCCAAATTCGACAGCCTGACTACTAACCTTAACCTCATAGTTTCGGATATTCAGACCCAGAAAAGCGGTGTCGGTAAGTTCATATACGACGATAAGTTTTTCAACAACCTGAATAAAACACTTGAAGAAGTTGAAAAACTTACCAAGAAAATCCGCGAAGACGGAATTAAAATTAATTTATTTTAAATCAAAAGCCAGATTTATCCTGTGCACTGAACCAACGTGCCCCATTGAATTGAACGCGTAATCAAGCCTGTACGTGTCCTTAAACTTGATTCCGACTCCGGCCGAGAAACCCGCTATGCCCGTAGAAGAACCTGTTTTCAGATTCTGTCGCAGCGCGTTGTCATATCCCGCTCTTAAAAGCACATACTCGTTCAGTTCGAACTCTCCTCCGACTATCACGTTTTTGAACCTCTCGAAGAATTTATCGTAATCGTCTGCAAGGTTTGAAAAACCGAAATTGAATGTCAGAGGAAGGTAATCAAGTTTCTTGCTGCCGCCGATTCTCAAATCAAGCGGAAGCCTCTCCCTCGTTCCGTAATACGTCTTTAACTGCGTGCCCAGATTCAGAAGGCTCGCGCCAATCGTGAACTTCTGCTCCGGAAAACTGTACATCGCGCCGAGGTCAACCGCCGCTCCGTATGACTTGTATTCGTCAATCGAGGAATATATCAATTTTACATTCACCCCGTACTTGAAGTTCTGCATGTACGTGTTCGCGTATCCGAGCGATAACGCGAGTTCGTTCACGCCGAATGTTCCCACGTTGTTGAAATATTCGTCGTACTTGTCAAACGTGCCGTAATTAATGTATCTTATCCCTGCTCCAAAATAACCTATGTCCTTGAATTTCTGTGAATATGCCGCGTTGCCGGAATTTATATCCATAAGGTATTTGAAGAATCCGACGCTCGCTTTTTTCCCGTCAAGTGTCGCAAGTCCTGCAGGATTGTAGAATATCGTATTGACGTCGTTCTCGACAGCAACAAGATTGCCTGCCATCGCTGCCGAACGGGCATCCGTATTGAGATTTAAAAACTGGTAAGTGTACTGCTGCTGGGCTGTTGAAACCGCCTGAAATAGCAAAAAAACAAATAATATAACCGCGAATGATTTAATCTTTACCATAGTCTTTTGTTTAAAATGTGGTATCTGTTTATTACAGCCCGCTCCTTTTTTTATTCAATAATAATTTATAAAATTTACAGAAACAAGGTTTTTCACAATATTGAAAATTCCTTGTATTCGCCCTCATACTGCATTCTCACTACTGAGGTCGAGTTGATTTTAGAAAATTTTGGCCCTATCTGTATCTGTTTTATAAACTCGTTCATTTCGCTTACGTTTCCTTCGGCCTCAATTTCAACATCCCCGTTGTACAGGTTTTTTGCGTATCCGTTTATCCCGAGTTCCGTGGCCGTCCTGTAACAGTAGTACCTGAATCCCACTCCCTGTACCATGCCTTTTACAGTCATTTTTATTTTAACCATTTGCAAATTTTCTCCTCATTGCCTGATAAAATTCCGAGAACAGCAGTCCTGTTAATATCAGCGCCGCTCCGAAAATCTGATTCGCTGAAAGTACTTCGCTGAGCATAAAATATGAAAAAATTACCGCAAATACCTGCTCCATATTATAGACTAATCCCGCCCGCACTGGAGTCGTGTATTTCTGAAAACGCATGGCTATGTATAAAGCGATGAAAGTAGAAAATATGCCGTTGAAAACTACCGAGAATATCATGAATCCGTTTAATTCAAGTTTGAACGAACCCAGCCAGAAATGCTCTATGAATACAAGTGACAGGAAACTGAAAAGCGTCATCGCGAAATACTGCCCCCATATTAATGCTAACGTGTCGCTTTCTCTCGAAAACTTATCGAGGTAAACAATGTGAAACGCGAATGCTACGGAGCATAATATCGTTATGAGGTCGCCCGTATTCAGGCTTGATTCCCTTATCCCGGATAGTATGTAAACGCCCGCTAACACGATTGCTATCCCGAGTATGTTTTCGAATTTCGGCCTGACTTTTATTATTGCCATCTGTATGAACGGCACAAGCACCAGGTACGTTCCTGTTATAAATGCCGAATT